>JAZBNU010000248.1:0-3350 GCA_036350815.1 Desulfopila sp. | reverse complement strand
CGCACCGTGGTGAAGATAGGCGCTCTCTCCGTTTTCGTTATATTTGATTTTCGAATCAAAGAAGCCAAGGGTTCCTTCGGTCTTTTCTACTTGAGCATTGAGATGAACCGTAATCTTTTTGTGCTCGAAGACTTTGAGCTTCAGGTCTTTGGCCATCTCCATGGGAGCCAGACCGTCAACAGTTGAGGCAATAGAATTACCGGCAAACCCGCCAAGCTCCGCGGATTTTTCAACCAGGTGGACCGGGATTCCTCGTCTGGCAAGTGACAGAGCGGACTGCATGCCGCCGATGCCGCCGCCGACTACCAATGCTGCCTGACTGATAGGAAGAGATTGAACGTGGAGAGCCGGCTTTTCCTTCATTGAGGCGATATCTGCCTTGATGGCTTTAAGGGCGCGTCGGGTCCAGGAGATTTTGTCGTCCTCGTGGATGCCCCGGCGGGAAATACCGAGAAAGTCAAAAATCTGTACAAGCGATGAGTTGAATCCTGCCTTTCTGGCGATGTCTTTAACCTTACGGCGATACATGAACGGTTGGCAGGCACCGACCAGAAGACGATTGCAGCCCGATTTGGAAAGCACATCCAGGGCTTCCTGGCGACCTTCGTCGGAACAGATGGATTTTACGATATGGACTTTACCTACCCCATTGACTTTGCTGAGTTCTGTTTCCAGTAAGGTGGCGTCTAAAACTTCCGCACCGGCAAAATCACCACACTTACAGATAAGGACTGCGACATTGGGAACTTCCCTGTCATCAGTTTTTGGTTCGGCGACATTTTCCTGAACCACGGTTTCGACATCAAGTGTGGTAAGGAAATTGGTGGCTTCTCCTGCAGCGGCTATGCCGCTGGACATGGCTTCGCTGATATCGGTGAGACCCATAAGAGAGCCGCACATGAAAATACCCTGTTTGTTGGCAATCTTAACCTTGCTGTAAGGCTCGGCTGCCAGTAGACCCATGGGGCTGAGTTCTGCATCAATAAGCTTCGCCCAGTTTTTATGGCTGTCGAAAGGTATCTGTCCGGTTGAGAGGACCACGATATCGTAGTGTTCAACAAAAAACTCATTGGTATCGGGATCGAAATAGCGAACCTTGAGGCTGCCGTCTGGTTCCCGAACCACTTCCTGGACGCGGCAGCGGATCAGTTTGACACCATGCTCGTCGACGGCGTTTTCTTTGTAATTCTGGAATCCTTTGCCGAAGGTACGCATATCCATATAGAAGATGGTGGTCTCTATATCCGACCCTCCCTTCTCTTTGGCAAGGACTGCTTCCTTCAGAGCAAACATGCAGCACACCGAAGAGCAGTAATCCCTGTTCTGCCGTCTGTTGCGTGATCCCATACACTGGATCCATGCAATTTTCTTGGCGGCTTTGCCGTCGGAAGGGCGAGTGATGGTGCCATATTCATAGGTACCGGTACCGCTCAACATGCGTTCAAAGGCGAGGGATGAAACTACATCGGGGGAAACGGCGTAGGACTTTGCGTCTTCGAATTCTCTGGTGTTATAGAGTTTGACCCCGGAGGCCAGGACAATGGAATGAACTTCCCTGGTTTCAATCTCATCCTGTGCCTGAAGGTTGATAGCGCCTGTTCCGCAGACATTGACACATTCACCGCATTCCGTGCATGATTGTTTGTCGATGAGGAGCAGTTGAGGCACATTGTGAGGAATTGCTCTGTAAATTGCTTTTCGTTTGGTCAAGCGATGATTGAACTCGTCGTCGACTTCGACCGGGCAGATGTCGATACATTTGCCCATCTCGTTACAGAGGTTCGGGTCGACATAACGTGCTTTTCTCTTCAGCTCAATACTATATTTCCCTGCATCACCAGATACACTGACAACCTCGGTAAAGGGCAAGATTTCAATGTTTTCGTGATACAGGCTTTTCCGCATACAGTATTCCGAGGAATACTCCCGTCCTACCATGGGCAGCATCCGACACATTCCGCAATGGTCGGTGGGGAACTGATAATCAAGTTTTGCCAGGATTCCGCCAATCTGAGTGGAGGAATCGGTCAACAGAACCTTATATCCTGTTTCCGCAAGTTCAATTGCTGCTTTAATTCCAGAGATTCCGGCTCCGGCCACAAGGACAGTGCCTGTCGGCTTTTTATCTGCCATAATATCTCTCCTATTTAACCTGGCCTGTTACTTCCATAAGTTCGTCGCTGTCAAAAACGGTCAACGGCTGGGGCTCATCGACAGACCTGCCGGCCAGATATTCGAAGCGCGCCTGTGCTTTTTCCGCTGAAGTTCTGAAAATCGGCATAAGATCAATGTCGTTAGGACATGCTGAGGTGCATTGCCCGCAGCCAACGCAGAAGGCAGCTATATGGGTGATGCGGGTCAGATGGTAGAAAGTTGTATCAGTAGGCATTTTCAGCATACCTTTGCTGTTCGCCCAGCCGATAAATTGTTCACCCTTATGGCGGAAAGTGTCAGTGACGAAAACACATTCTTTACAGTAGCAGACCGGGCAGGCCACGCGACAGTTATAGCAGTTGATGCATGCCGCAAGTTTTTCTTCGAGAGCATCGAAGGAGTTCGTGTTTTCACGGTAAGCTGCGAAGGCTTCATTGCGGGCGGTGGTTCGCCCGGCAGCAATTTTCTTGACGGCTTCATCCCTGCCACTGGGAGTGTCAACAAATTTCAGGCCGGCTTTGCTGAGTGCTTCTTCTCCTTTGTCAGTGACCGCCTGGAGATATATAGTACCGGCACCTGCGCCGATAACAGCCAATCTGATATCGACATTGTCAGGTGTGGGATACTCACAGATTTTACAGGCTCCTGCCACATCAAAGTCAGCCGTTGCCGTATTACCGGCTAATGCATTTTCCAGAAAGGCCTCAGAGGTGCCACCGTCAGCAGTATATTTGAGATAGTCGAGATTCTCGTACCGACCGAGACAGTCCATGCCGATAAGCAGGACATCCTCCAGTTTGGCCTGTTTGAGTTTGACAAGCTCAACCAGCGCTCGCATCTCGCAGGAGCGCAGAATCATGGCAATCACCTTGCCGGATGGAGATGCTGTCAATGAAGAGGCGATTTTTGCACTGTTGACCGGCATAACCGGGGCAAAAGGATCAATCTCTTTAAGATAGTCTTTGGAGGTGATCAGTGTCTGCATCACACCTTTTTTCGGTTGTGTTGTGGGAGCGAGCAACGCATCCACTGCACCGTTTTCCAACATAGCTGAGAAGATCTCAGATAACTGTGTATTAAGTTCGCCTTTGTTAAAAGACAATTTGGTAAATTTAGCCATTATTGCATCTCCATTTCTCAAACGACCATGGTTTTGGTCTTATTCAGGGGGCTGGGACCAAGTTCCTTCAACTGCT
>JAZBNU010000247.1:0-12429 GCA_036350815.1 Desulfopila sp. | reverse complement strand
ATAATCCCCCCAAAGGGAGGATGCAGGTAAAGTATTTAGTAGTGTTGCTTATGATGCGGGGTAAATGCTGACCCTTTTTTTATCCTTCCCGAATTCCTCAAAAGCTACAATACAGTCTACTTTTGCATACAAGGTGTAATCTCGCCCACAGCCTACATTAGTACCCGGGTGGATTTTGGTTCCAAGCTGGCGTACTATTATACTTCCAGCTGTGACTTCCTGGCCGCCAAATTTTTTAACACCTCTACGTTGTCCTTTACTGTCGCGGCCATTCCTTGAGCTTCCGCCCGCTTTTTTATGTGCCATTGTTCGCTCCTCATTACTACTGCTATAAGAATACTATAAAATTAAAGATAATCGCAAAGGCTCAGGGATTATACAGAGATTTCTCGTATAGTGAGTGCGGTATAGTCCTGTCGATGTCCTTGCTTAAGGCGATACCCTTTTCTTCTTTTCTTTTTAAAAACAATAATTTTCTTCGCTCTACCCTGCTCAGCAATTGTGGCCTTTACCTTAGCTGTTTCCAAAACCGGATTTCCAATATCCGTTTTCTCACCATCTACAATCATAAGCACATCGGTGAGCTCAACAGTATCTCCTATTTCTCCGTTGTTTTTCTCAACACGCAGTTGATCACCCTGAGCAACCTGATACTGTTTACCGCCGGTACGAACTATCGCATACATTATATAAACCTCATCTGAACACGTTTATTGTAAAGAACTTGTAGTTATCTCAAACTCAACATTATGACATCCCAGCATCAGCAATGTCAATCTTTTTTTATAATAAAGCAGAATATAATTGTTACCTGACTCTCACATCTCATCTGCTAGGGCTACGGCAATACGAAAGAGGAGGCAGAGGCTTTAAATTTGAACCTCCTATCATAAAAATCAGATAGTATAAAAAATGGGAAAACGAGTAGAACAGATACTCATTTTCCCATCAGGATGTGTAACAGTATGTATTAGTCTATTATGCGTTCTGCCCTAGCCTTTCAGCTTCTTTTTGTTTTCGTATAGCGCATGCTTTGTTGAAAGCGTTCTTTTTGCCATGCTTGGAAATAGAAACAGATGTTTTCCCCTGCTTACCGCTTTCAGTTACCCAGCTGACTTCGTATCTATTTAATTTTTCGTTCAATCGTACGCCTACGACCCCAGTACCAGAATTGCTTACGGTGACCATATGCTTGTTTGTCCGCACTTTGCCAAGCTTTCCCTCAGTTTTATCTCGCCATGTTATTGCCGAGAGTAGACTGGAGTAACGGCCACCGCATTTTTTATCTGAGAAAAACTTTGAATGCGTTTTCCCAAGAAAACGGACTCGAACATACCATCCATGGGTACGTTTCGATTCCTGGTCAATCCTGGCAATATCTTTATGTTTTTCCAGCAAAATGTTTTTTTTATCGTCTTCCATCGTTTTTCCTTCTAACTGAGTGAATGTTAATTACAATCTCATTAAATCAAGAATGCCTGTTGGCATTTCTATGAAATATGAGGTACTCTGCTTTGCAAGGAGCAAAAATCAAGCTGTGCCAAGCGTAAAGCATCAATTTCGACTGGAACATAATTAGTTGGTCAGGTGGTCTCTGTCAACTTTTTTTTTCAAGCCTGGCTGCACTTACATTCAACTCTTTGCTACTCTAACAAGTTAAATCACCTCGCCGCTTATCGCCATATTTTTCCTTCATCAAATGGATATTTTTTCTAAAATTACTTAAAATCAATATGTTAGAAATCGATAAATTATTGCATACCATACAGAAACTGCGCAGCAGGGACGGTTGTCCCTGGGATATCAAACAGACACTTGATTCTTTGCAAAAATATTTGGCTGAAGAAGTCGAAGAATTACACACTGCAATTATACAAAAAGACCATGACAATATCTGTGAAGAAATAGGAGATGTCTTGTACGTTTTGTTGATGCTGGCAGAAATTGAACGTGAACAGGGAAATTTTACAATTGCAGATTGCATCAGGAATATCGATGCAAAACTGCTGAGGCGTCACCCTCATGTTTTTGAAAACAAGGCGAAGTTAAGTGAAAAAGAGCTCCGTCTTCAATGGGAAAAAATCAAATCCGATGAAAAAAAAAGAAATATTTGACACGTTCAATGGATTAGCCTATATTAACAAGTTTTTCAAACTCAAGTCATAAGATGATTTGAGAATGTACCTTTAAGAATTGTCCTGTAGCAGCACAACACTCTCACAGGTACTTTTGGGCAATGTCGTCAATATGGCGGCTAGCTGAAACTATGAGCGAGACCGTATTTTCGGTTGCTCCCTCTTCGCTCTCCGCTGAGGTACACTGAAGCGAGGGCCTGCAACAAGGGAAAAATTCCCTAAATCCATGAGTCCACGAGGAGGAACACATGCGTAGGTATGAAACGATTTTTATTCTTCGTCCATCTGTAAACGAAGACGAAATCAACACTATTGTTGAAAACTCAAGCGCAATTATCGAAAAAGACAATGGAAAGATAATTGACCTTGACAGATGGGGCATGCGAAAACTCGCATATCCAATTAAAAAGGAATTTCAAGGTTTTTATATATTTTTAGACTATTCAGGCATTCCTGAAGCTGTAGCAGAAATGGAACGTAAGTTCCGTATAGATGATGCGGTGCTTCGCTATATGACAGTCAAAACCGCAGATGTCATTACTGAAGATGAAATTGTCGAGGCAATTGCCCAGGCTGCCAATAAACAAGTCAGCTTTGCAGAATCAGCAACAGACGAATCTAATATAGATGATACAGACATATCAGAAGAAAACGACTCTTTCGAAGATGACGAAGATGAATCCGAAGAGGTGTGATTCTTTTTTTATTTAATTCGATCGAGATACAATACAGGAGTAGATTATGGCACCACGACCACAACAGAAGCGATTGTTTTCCAGGAAAAAAGTATGTCGGTTCTGCGCTGACAAGGAACAACTTATTGACTACAAAGATATAAAAACATTAAGGAATTTTGTTTCCGAGAGAGGCAAGATTATTCCCCGTCGCATCGTAGGAACATGTGCCTCTCACCAGAGGCAGCTCTGTGAAGCAATCAAACGAGCGCGACATATTGCCCTTTTACCTTATTCCGGAAATGTTCAGGGTTAACTCTTCAGGGCCGGAAAACAGTGAGTAAACAGGTTGAAAAGCGACCTGAGGGGAAGAAAAATCCGACACACATCCTCCTATTTCTTTTTGCTCTTCTTTTGCCGAGCACGATGTGGGTATTGTTAGGATGGACTAGTTCATTTCTTCCTCTGCTTGTTTTTGTTTTTATTAGTAAATATGGTTGGTCATATACTAACCGTCACATACTTATCGCCATACTGATTGCTGCACCTTCGAGCTATTTCCTGCAGAATCTAGAACTCACTCTGTTCTGTATAGCTCTTCTCCCTGCAGGGTACGCTGTAGCCTATTCGGCCAGAAGCGGCGAAGAGCCTTGGAAAGCAGGACTGAAAGGATGGTTGACTTTATGCATTTCAATCATCCTGTATTTCAATATCCTGCTCTTTAACAGTGATATCTCTTTTTTTCAGGCAATTAGCCAGGCGATGAACAGTGGGATAGATGAAGCTTTACGACAGTATAGAGACACTGACAGTCTCTCACCTGAGAACCAAGTCGTTTTAGAGGAGACACTCAACCAGATTAAGGTAATAGCTCCTTTGGTACTACCGTCAATCCTGGGTTCGATTTTAGCTCTACTTTCATGGATGACAGTTGTCCTGGGTAATACTATACTCCCAAAAATCAACTGTAGCCAACCATGGGTAGACTACCGCCTCTGGCGTCTTCCCGAGAAGCTTGTCTGGATACTGATAGCATCAGGTATAACAGCATTGCTTCCAACTGGAATACTTCGGGTAGTCGGCATAAACTGCCTTATCGTGACTGTTACTCTATATAGTTTTCAAGGCCTAGCTGTCATCGTGTATTTATTGAACAAATGGAACGTACCACGGTTTGTTCGCACTTTTTTATACGTGATGCTCATAGTTCAATCATTTGGTACAATACTGCTCATTACTGTGGGCGTGGCCGATGTATGGTTTGATATTCGTCGTCGCTTTGCCGTCGGCCCAGACAATAACAATGATACTGAATAGCCGATTTATTATGCAATTGTCTGTTCTTTCCAGATACAACTGAGGGAGTCTAGAAATGGAAATTATTTTAAAGGAAACAATCAATTCATTGGGTAGGGAAGGCGATATTGTTAAGGTAAAAGCCGGTTACGGCCGCAACTTTCTATTGCCAAAAGGAAAAGCCGTCGCGGCTAATGCTGCAAATATCGCCTTATTCGAGAAGAATAAAGCTGTTATTGCTGCGCGCCTGGAGAAAGAACGGAAACAGGCCGAGGCAGTTTCTAAAAAGCTCGCCGGCATTTCAATTGAAATCAAGCAGCTTGTCGGTGAGGATGAACGATTGTTCGGCTCCGTTACCAGTACAGATATCTGCGAAAAATTAGCAGATCTCGGTATCGAAATCGACAAAAAGCAGATTGTACTACCCAATCCAATCAAAACTCTGGGAGAAACTAACGTACCAGTTAAGGTTGGTTTTGAGATTACTACTGATATTCTCGTTAAAGTAGTAGCTCAGGACAAAGAATAATAGCCTTTTGGCGAGATACGTAGTACCAATACAGCGTGTCCCGAAAATCTATCGCTGCAAAGTTTTTGAAAGGATCTGTACACACCAATTGAGCGTGCTCAAATTGGTGTGTTTTTGTTTCGGCCACCCCGCGATTATAAATAAAGTTGAAGAGTTGGAATGTTTCCAGCCAACCACTAACTTCATGCAATAAACACTTCTAATGAATACTTTGCCGCCCACTGCACCGCGTTCTAAAATACCCCCTCAAAACCTTGAGGCTGAACAATCTGTCCTTGGCTCAATCCTCCTTAAAGATAATGTTTTTGGGAATGTTCTTGAGACACTTCATCCCGAAGATTTCTACTCTCCAGCCCATAAAATTATTTTTAATGCCATGATTTCTCTTTTTGAAAAAAATGAACCTCATGACATTATAACGCTCACAAATTACCTCAAAGACAAAAATACGCTGAATGATGTTGGTGGGGCCGCCTATCTCGCCAACCTCACATCCATTGTTCCGGTAACTGCGAACATAGGTTCTTACGCAGCAATCATAAAACAAAAATCAGTTTTACGTCGTCTGATCGAGGTAAATACAGAGATTGCCGGCAGGTGTTACGAAGAACAAGGGGAAATCGATCAGCTTGTTGACGATGCCGAACAAGCTATTTTCGATATAGCAGGTAGAAAAAGTGGTCAGAACTTTACTCCTTTAAAAGATATTATTCCTGCTGCTTTTGAAAAAGTAGAACAACTCTACAAACGCAAAGAATTAATAACTGGTGTTCCCACCGGCTATTTTGATATTGACAAAATGACCGCCGGTTTGCAGCCATCAGATCTGATAATTCTTGCAGGAAGACCTTCCATGGGAAAAACCGCTTTCGCCATGAACATAGCGCAACATGCCGCTCTTGTAGAAAAAACCGGTGTGGCCATCTTTAGCCTGGAAATGTCCAAAGAGCAGCTTACCATGCGCTTGCTGAGTTGTGTCGGTCGTATTGATTCACAACGAATTCGTACAGGCAAACTTCATGATGAAGACTGGCCCAAATTGACCCGTGCAGTGGGAATGCTCTCCGAAGCACCGCTTTACATAGATGATACACCCGCAATATCCGTGCTCGAAATGCGCTCCAAGATTCGTCGATTAGCGTCTCAATACCCGGTTGGTATGATTCTCGTTGATTATCTGCAATTGATGCGAGGCAGATCCAACAATGAAAATCGAACTCAGGAAATAAGCGACATTTCCAGATCACTTAAAGCACTGGCTAAAGAACATAATGTACCGGTGCTGGCTTTGTCGCAGCTTAATCGCAGCCTGGAAAGCCGCACTGACAAGCGCCCTATGATGGCTGACCTGAGAGAATCCGGTGCTATTGAGCAGGATGCCGATATCATATGTTTTATCTACAGAGATGAAGTATACAACAAGGGTGAAGACAACCCAGACAGGGGAACCGCAGAAATTATCATAGGAAAACAGCGAAATGGTCCTACCGGAATGGTCAAACTTACGTTCCTTAGTGAATTTACTACCTTCGAAAACATGAGCCGTCTTGACGAAACCGACTTTCACTAAACGACGGTTGACAGTAGAAAATACTACCAACAACCCTACAACCGAAAAGCAGAGAGATGAAAATGTCAGATAATAATTCAAATACAATGTGGTACGATTTCAAAGACATCGAAGCCAAATGGCAGAGTAAATGGGAAAATGAAAAAGTCTACAGTGTAACAGAAGACTCATCTCGAAAAAAATATTACGTTCTTGAAATGTTTCCCTACCCTTCAGGTCGGATTCATATGGGACATGTACGGAATTATTCTATTGGAGATGTTGTTGCCCGGTACAAAAGAATGCGAGGCTTCAACGTTCTTCATCCCATGGGGTGGGACGCTTTTGGTTTGCCTGCTGAAAATGCAGCTATTAAAAACAATACACATCCAGCCAAATGGACGTACCAGAGTATTGAGTACATGAGAAACCAGCTCAAACAGCTGGGTCTTTCGTACGATTGGGACCGCGAAATTGCTACATGCCACGAAAAATACTACCATTGGGAGCAGTTCCTTTTTCTTGAAATGTATCAAAAAGGGTTGGTCTATCAGAAAGTCACAAAAGTCAACTGGTGCGAATCTTGTCAAACTGTTCTTGCAAATGAACAGGTTATTGAAGGAGCCTGCTGGCGGTGTGATCAACAGGTCATGATGCGCGAAATGAACGGCTGGTTTTTTAAAATCACCCACTATGCCGAAGAGCTGCTTGCTGACCTCGAAAGCCTTTCCGGCTGGCCAGAAAAAGTACTCACAATGCAACGTAACTGGATAGGTAAATCCACAGGTTTAAACTGCACTTTTAAAGTTGCTGACTCTTCTGAAAATATTGCCATCTTCACGACACGACCCGATACCATTTTTGGTGTCACATTCCTCTCCCTTGCACCTGAACACCCCCTTGTTCATAAACTGGTTGCAGGCACTGAAAAAGAAGAGGATGTCATGCGTTTTGTTGACAAGGTTACCTCTTTGCGAAAAGTAAACAGCCGAGAGGAAGAACCCGTCAAGGAGGGAATTTTTACAGGGAAATACTGCGTTAATCCCTTTAACAATGAAAAAGTGCCTATCTATGTAGCAAATTTTGTGCTTATGGAATATGGAACCGGAGCAGTCATGGCAGTGCCGGCCCACGATCAGAGGGATTTCGAGTTTGCCCGTAAATATTCGCTCGAAATACGCCCTGTCATTATTCCTGAAGGAATCACCCTTGACGGCTCAACCATGGAACAAGCTTCATCAGTGCCGGGTACGCTTGTCAATTCCGGTCAATTTAACTCCATGCACAGTGATGATGCACTTAACGCGATTATCGAACATGCACGCAGCAGAGGCTTTGGAGCTGCACAAACCACCTACAAGCTGAGAGATTGGGGCATTTCAAGGCAACGTTTCTGGGGGGCACCTATCCCCATAATTTATTGTGATAAATGCGGTGTAGTCCCGGTCCCTGCAGAAGATTTACCGGTAATTCTTCCATGGGATACAGACACTCCATCGGAAAAATGTGTCCCTCTGCATATGAGACCGTCTTTTATCGAGACAACCTGTCCGACCTGCAATGATCCGGCCCGCCGGGAAACCGATACTATGGATACCTTTGTAGAGTCTTCCTGGTATTTTGCCAGATACACCTGTCCATCGTTTAACAAAGGTCCTCTTGATAAGGAAAAGACCTCCTATTGGCTTGGCGTTGATCAGTATATCGGCGGTGTAGAACATGCAATACTCCATCTTCTTTACTCTCGTTTTTTCACAAAAGTCTTACGTGATCTTGGCTATCTTGACATCTCAGAACCTTTTACCAATCTGCTAACCCAGGGAATGGTAATCAAGGACGGCGCAAAAATGTCAAAATCCAAAGGAAATGTTATCGATCCTCACAATCTAATCAACGAATTTGGAGCCGATACTGTTCGCTTGTTCAGCCTTTTTGCCGCACCTCCTGAAAAAGATCTGGAGTGGTCTTCTCAGGGAGTTGAAGGCGCTTCCCGTTTCCTCAATCGTGTATTCCGCTTTATCGAAGCCAATAGTATGCAACTGCTGGAGAGGACGGAAAGACAAACTGAGATAACCGGAAATAGTCGTGAACTTCATCGTAAATGTCATCAGACTATCAAAAAGGTCACGCTGGACATTGAAAATAATTTTCATTTCAATACAGCAATAAGTGCAATAATGGAATTGTTTAATGCGATGTCCTCGTTAAGCGGAAATGCTGAAAATTCAATTCAGAATAGTGTCCTTCAGGAAACGGTCGATACAATATTACTCCTTCTCTCTCCGATGGTTCCTCACTTTGCTGCAGAAATGTGGGAAAAGTGTGGCCATACAGACAGCATCGAAAAAAGAGACTGGCCACAATATGATGAAGACGCTGCTCGCGAGGAGTTGCTCACAATAGTTCTACAGGTCAACGGCAAAGTGCGTTCCAGGGTTGAGGTGCAAGCAGATACTGATGACGAACAACTCAAGGAAATAGCACTGTCCGACGATAAAATTGCGCGTTTTATCAATGACAGTACTGTTAAAAAGATCATCGTAGTCCAAAAGAAACTAGTGAATATTGTCATTTAAATTTACAGACTGATATGGTAATGATTTACTGAGTGAGTCTCTGTATAAACAACCTCCAGTTCAGGATATTCAACAGTATCTTGCTGACATTGATCTGTTCTTTCAGGAAAACGCACCAGGTACTCTTCAACACACAGACAATTTTTCCTGATTCTTAACTGGAGGACAAGTGACAGTGCAACAACAACGACCTTTATTTGACACCTAATGATAACAACGCGGAGCCTTCCATTGAAAATTACAACTGTTTCTGTACTCTCCTGCATACTGCTGATTTTTGTTGCATCATGTGGATACCGAAATCCATATGTGTATACCGGACCTGACAAGTCTGTTTACATTGCAAATTGGAGCAACCGTACCAGTGAACTTCAGCTTGACTCTGATATTTATCAATCATTATTACAATGGTATCAGAGAAGCGACTCTCTCAGAGTGGTCAACAACAAATCCGAAGCTGATCTGATTCTCGCAGGCGAAATACTCTCCATAGACCTGCCCAGCCTGTCATATGGAGCAAACAATACTACCCGCGAGGTCAAGTTGAGGTTAAGAGTTCGTTATATACTTAAAGACCTCAAGTCCGGCGAAATACTATTTCAAGAGCCCGGACAGGTGCGTGTCGAAGATTATGCTGTTTCGACAAGCTCTTCCATAACAACCGATAACGAGCAGAAGGCACTGGCTGTTATCGTTGACGAGCTCTCTCAGGACATATATCTGAAAACACTAGGCAAACTCTCGCAGAAATAACAAAGCTATTATATTTTTTTCTAGCTTCAGCTACCAGCTGTTCCTCCAGGTTTATCTGCAGCACTTTTTTTGCGGGATCATGTTAACTATTGCCTCTTCTACGTTATCAACCCCTTTGATACTGGCCCCCCTAGCAGGTTATAGTGACCTGCCGTTTCGCCTTCTATGCAGGGAATATGGAGCAGGTCTCTGTGTATCGGAGATGATCAGTTGCCATGGCCTTGTTTATGCCCAAAAGAAAACGTTGCAAATGCTTGCTTCATCCCCTGCCGAAAAACCGGTCTCTTTCCAAATTTTTGGAGCCGATGTAGCAATGATGGCCAAGGCTGCCGACATTTTAAATAGATTCCAACCTGATCTCGTTGATATCAACATGGGTTGTCCGGTAAAAAAAGTCACCAAAAAGGGAGCCGGAGCCGCACTCATGGCTCAACCTGACCTGGCTGCAGAAATTATCCGTGAAGTTGTTAGAAACAGTGAAAGTCCAGTATCTGTAAAATTCCGCAGAGGTATCGATGCAAAAACAATAAATTGTGTCGACTTTGCAAAAATGGTCGAAGGGAGCGGGGCAGCCGCCATAAGCATTCATGGAAGAACCTGGAGCCAGGGATTTACAGGAGAAGCTGACTGGCAGAGCATCTCCGATGTCAAAAAGGCAGTTCATCTGCCGGTGATAGGCAATGGTGACATTCGCAGTTATGCTCACGCCATGAAACAGCTCCAGACTGCAGGCTGTGATGGTATAATGATAGGAAGAGGAGCTCTTGGAAATCCCTGGGTTTTCAGCAAGAATGGCCGTCCGTCTACACCAGACAAAATATTTCCAGCGGTAATTCGTCACCTTGAGTTAATGCAGCAGTATATCAGGGTAGATCGTTTATTGCCGATGGTGAAGAATCATATCGGACGATATTTTAAAAATTTCCAAGGTAGCTCAATGATGCGCCGAAAGATATTTGAAAGCGCTTCTTTTGAACACCTTAATCACTATTTGAGAGATATGGCAGAACAGAGAACCACGAGTGCCTCTCTGCCTGATTAAACCGCTGGAATTCTAACCATTTGTCCTCTTGCAGAATTCATCCGTTCGCTGCCGGAGAATATTTTTTAAATGCTCCGGCAGCATTCAGTTACAGGTAACAATTTATATCAGATTTGCTGACATCTTCGCTGACTGCAATGTATTCTTCATTAACATCGTAATCGTCATTGGACCAACACCGCCGGGAACAGGCGTGATCACAGATGCTTTTTCCTTAACACTCTCAAAATCAACATCACCAGCCAAGATAGCTTTACCGGATTCTGTTTTCCCAATCCTGTTAACACCTACATCCATTATTACAACACCATCTTTCACCATATCTGCAGTAACGAGCTTAGGTACACCAACAGCTGCGATAATTATATCGGCACGGCGACAATGGGCAGCCATATCTTTTGTTCTTGTGTGGCAAAGAGTAACAGTCGCATTCCCGGACTCCCGCTTTTGCAGCATAAGATTGGCCATTGGTTTACCGACGATATTGCTCCGCCCGATTATGACAACCTCGGCACCACTGGTTTCCACACCACTTCGGGAAAGAAGCTCGAGAACACCATGCGGTGTGCAGGGGAGAAAACATTGCTCACCAAGCACCATTCTTCCAATATTGACAGGATGGAATCCATCAACATCCTTATCAGGATCGATCTCGTTTAAAACTTTACTTTCATTGATATGTTTTGGCAGTGGTAATTGTACCAGAATACCATGAATGGCGTCATCTTTATTGTATTTTTTAACGAGTTCAAGCAGATCTTCTTCCGGTGTATCCGCATCAAGGGTAATCTGCTCTGAATGAATTCCAATAGCATGGGCGGTCTTGTTTTTTGCAGCCACATATGATTGCGAGGCTGGATCTTCACCAACAAGAATAGTTACTAACCCGGGAACAATATTGTGCTTTTGTTTGAGGTCGGCAATTTCGGTTTTCAATTCTTCTCTGATTTCTTTAGCTACTTCGGTTCCACTAATGATTTTTGCTGTCATTTTTTCACCTCATTGTAATAGCTTATCTTGTAGATTCTCCCTCTCACATCGAACTTTTTTTACCCAGTCCAACAAAAGAACTCATAGCCTCAAAAACTCTAGTAGCTGACTTACCATGCCGATATCGAAAAAGCCAAACATTTAGAAGAATAAACATCCTTTTCTCAATACCTTTAGCAGTATTTTGTTACGCAGCAAACTCTCTACAGTAAAATCCATTTCAATGGGTCTCAAACACATTTTCACATTGCCACTAGAGGAAGATAATCCGGTTCCCAGCGCATTCTGCGTATCAACTTTTTCATTCGCTGTTCATCGTTTTCATGCTGGAAGTCTGAAAACACGCATGGCCGACTCACTCCTTCCTCTATCGCACTTATTGCTACAGCCAGGGCAACTTTAAGAGACACATCCTTCAAAGCAGCTAAACGAGGGACAAGACAACCTTCGGCAAGTTCTTTCCGTGTAACACAATCAGAAACCGCTCGGGCAGCAGCCGTGAAGAATTGAGGCAGAACCTCACTTGCCCCTGACGCCAGAATTCCCAAACCAATACCAGGAAAAACCAGTACGTTACTTGCCTGGCGAGTATTATAAACCTTTCCATGTAAATGATACGGTCCGAACGGGCTTCCCGTAGCAACTATAGCTTTTCCATCCGTCCATTTGTAAAGATCCTCCGGACGTGCTTCAATTACTGCTTCCGGGTTAGATAACGGCAGTATAACCGGCCGATCAGTGTTTTGCGCCACGGCAAGAGCAATTTCTTCAGTAAAACACCCGACACAGCCCCCCTGTCCTGATGTCCCCACAAGTACTGTTGCTCCAGATTCACGTATAATATCTTGGAGATATAATGTGTCGTTGTTGATCCAAGGGAATCGT
>JAZBNU010000246.1:0-5186 GCA_036350815.1 Desulfopila sp. | reverse complement strand
TCACAGAAACCATCCGCGTCCCCCTCTGCTCACCACAAAGTGCGCAACTATTGTAACACCTGAGGGGAAAAATTTGCTCTAATGTACTGTCTCTTCGTCTCTCCCACCAGTTTTTATCGTGTCATATCAAATTGATATAATCTGGCACGCCCCTTGCTTTATTAGGTGCATTGCAGATATCCCGCCAGAGCGGCAGCCAGGCTGCAGCACACAAGGAGAAACCAATGAAAATACTAAAATGTCTAATGGTTATCGCCGGCTCATTTGCGGCTTCAGTGCTGTTGTCTCAAGCAGCGACACTCTCTGCCGATGCCATGCCTTATAGCAATCCTCAGTCTCCACCTATAGAACTCGAAGCAGATGTCAACAATCAGGTCTTCAGTGGAGTAGTAAAAAGGATCCCCAACGGTGCTGCTCTGGTAACCAGCAAAACTACGTATCTTCTCAGCGGTGGAAACTTTGATGGCATTATCAATCAGGAAGTCAACATCATCGGGAAGGTAGTAAAAGAGGGCTCAATAGAAAAAATCGAAGTAGCACGCGCTCAGCTTGCTCATGAGCGCGAGTAATTCAAGAAAAATACTGTAATGAGAAGGATAGTGGAGGGGGTGATTTCTCCAGGAACTCCCCTGCTTGGTAAAAGTCACAAGCCCCTCCACTGTTTTTCCATGGAGAACCAGGAAAGACTCAAAGAGTAATCTACAGGATTTTTATCGAATTTTACAGGTAAAAGGATTTTTGACCATGTTCATAGTCATTCAGAGCTACCCAGATGAGAAGATCCTTTTTGCCAGTAGTTCCAAAATGGATGCCTATAAATTTTTCGACCTGCAGGTAGAGCACGGTAAAGGATGGTTTGAGCTTTGGCAGGAAGGTCAGGAGATTCCACTGCAAACAGGAGGCGAACAATTTTTTGCCCCTTACCATTCTCCAACATGGGCGAATCAAAGGACGACCACACACACGACAGGCAGCAACGCAAAAACCTCAAAATACCATTTCTGGTCAAAAAACAAGCAAAACCTTATCCTCACAACCTGGGAGTGACAATATCGCCAGCCTTTTACGGCTTTCCCCTCCAAACCGTCATCCCGGATTCTTCGTATCCTATTTGTAGTCTGAAACCTTGATGTTGTACTTTTTGATTTTGTAATGAATAGATCTTCTACTGATATTCAGCAGTTCTGCAGCTCTCTTCTGCACGCCGTTCGTCTGTTTGAGAGCCCGAATAATGGCATCCTTCTCACTTTGCTCTATTGAAAAAGATCGTGATGTATCTTCTTTCGTCATCCTGGCTTCTGCCGAGGCACCGATCTGCAAGTCATCCGGCATCAATCTGTTGTTCCGACACAAAACCACGCCGGCTTCCAAAGCATTTTTAAGCTCTCTGACATTGCCGGGCCATTTGTAATTTTCAAGCCATTGCAGAGTTTCTCCGGCGATCTCAACCAGCGGTAAATTCTGTTGACTGCACTGCTTTTCTACAAAAAAATGTGCCAAAGGAGCAATATCCTCACTTCTGTCACGAAGAGGTGGTACGGTTATGGTAATAACC
The DNA here is from genome assembly GCA_036350815.1 of Desulfopila sp. Taxonomy (GTDB): domain Bacteria; phylum Desulfobacterota; class Desulfobulbia; order Desulfobulbales; family Desulfocapsaceae; genus Desulfopila_A. The sequence continues at coordinate 3,631 of JAZBNU010000246.1, read as the reverse complement.
CGCAGGCGGTAATAAAGATCCTGGCGAAAACGTCCGTCTTTAATTTCCTGCACCAGATCTGCATTTGTTGCTGCAACAACCCTGCAGTCAACCACTTTCTCTTTAATTGCCCCAACTCTACGTATCTTCTTCTGCTCTAGAAAACGCAGCAGTCGGCTTTGCATCTCCGGAGAAATATTGCCGATCTCATCAAGAAAGAGTGTTCCACCATCGGCAGCCTCTATCAGTCCCTGCTTATCCTGGACCGCATTGGTAAACGCTCCCTTCAAATGTCCAAACAGTTCGCTTTCGAGTATTCCTGGAGGAGTTGAACCGCAATCCACAACAATATACGGCCCTTCTTTCCGTGGCGAATGATCATGTACGGCCCTGGCAATACACTCCTTCCCCACGCCGCTTTCTCCCAAAATAAGAACATTGGCGTTGGAGGCACCGACCTTCTTCGTCAAGCGGTAAAGCTCCTGCATTTCCCGGTTTTCACCCCAGTAGAAATCATTTTCAAACACAGGAACCACCGAGCTGTCAGGGATATCACTGTACCTGCTGAGGAAATCATTAATTTTTGCAACCAGAGTTTTTCCATCAAAGGGTTTGGAGATATAATCAACAGCCCCAGCCTTTACAGCCATAACCGCATCAGGAATAGTGCCGTAGGCAGTGAGAAAGATGACAGGAAGAAACTGGTTTTTCAGGCGGACCTCCCAGAAAAGATCCATTCCACTCATCTCCGGCATTTTCATGTCGGAAATCATGAGATCGACTTTTGTTCCGGCCAGAATTTTCAGGGCTGTCGGACCATCACCCGCAGCTATAACCTTGAAACCAGCTGCCGACAACCGTGCCTGCAGCACCTCAAGGATGTTGGGATCATCATCGACAACCAGTATTGTTGTCGATGATGTCATATCGGCTTCCTTTTTTCCTGAATTTCCTGATCGATTGTCTCCAGAACAGATATCTGATGTTCGAGTTTGACAATTATACTCTTCAACTCGCGTATTTCCTCCCTATGTTTACGCAGCAGGTCGTCCTCTTTCTTGGTAACCACATAGCGGATCTCCGGTTCACATTCAAACAGTTCCGACTGCCGGGCAAGTGCTGTGGCAATCAATCTGGGATTTTCTTCATAACCGGCAAAATCCCCCCCCGGTTCCTGCCACGTCTGGAGCTGTTCTATCGCCTGCTGCAATTCTGTAAAACTCGTCGCCGTGATCATGGCGACACATGCCAGACCGTAAAGGGCGCTATTGCGATAAACCTCATTTTCGCTGGATTGCCTTACTCTGGAGTACAGTTCTTCGGCAAGCTCAAAATTCCCCCCCAAAAAAGCGAATTCAGCCTGCAGGAGCACTCCAATCTCCTCTTCCGGCGGCGGCTTTTCCAGTATGCCGTTAAAACTGTCAATCGTCTGGATTACTTTGCAACCGGAAAAAAGCAGGGTCAGTGGAAGCACCATTACAAGAAAAAAGAACAAGGATAGATATTTTCTGTTCAGCATGTCACACCGTAAATTATGAAGGTAGATATGTAGACCATCATGTTTATTGAAAATAAACGCATCAAGCTGCTTTCCTCTTTGCCTCAATTTCACAAGGAAGTGCACAGAAAAATGAGCAGCCTCGGTCTGTATTATTTTTAACGAATATCTCTCCACCATGAAACTGAATAATTCGCTTCGAAATGCTCAAGCCGAGGCCAACCCCGTCGGTATGGCTTCGAGCCCTTTTAGCTCTGTAATATTTACTAAAAATAAGCGAATGCTCCTGATCGCTCACGCCAGGGCCCTGATCAGTGACTTTATATATCAGCATGTTATCATCTTTTTCCAGTAAGAGGCTGATCGTTACCTCGCCCCCTTTGGGAGAAAATTTGATGGCATTATCAAGCAGATTAAAAAGAACCTGCTGCAATTCCTTTTTCACCCCAATCAAAACTGGTGGTTCAGCCATCTTGTAAAGTTTCATAGCCACATTTTTTGCCCGGGCAGTGGGGATAAGACTGCGTGACACCTCCAGCACCAGCTTGTTTGGGTCAATCAACACCGGAGTAACCTTTCTGGATTCCGAGTCAAGACGTGAAACCTGCAACAGATGATTTAATAAGTCGTGAATACGATAAATTTCCGACTGGGCAATTTCAAGAAATTTCGTCTGTTTCTCATTGGTTCCGCCTAGAACCCCCTCAAGGATCATGTTAACCGACTCCTTTATGGAAGACAGTGGAGTGCGAATCTCGTGACTCAGTGTCGCAATAAATTCAGAGCGTAGCTCTTCCTCCTCCTTTAATTGTCTGCTCATATCGTTGAAAGCTGCAGCCAGTTCACCAAATTCATCTTTACTGTTGATCTGGATCTCTTCTGAATCTTTTTCTGAAGAAATACTTTTTAGAGCATGTTTCAACTCCTTCAAAGGGTGAAGTATTGACTTTGACAGAAACAAAGCGGCAGCCAACCCGGCAATGATGGTTATACCCATACCGATCATACCGTTTCGAACACTTAACTTTCCCTTATTGTTAATAGTCAAAAGCGACTTTTCAATCTCTATTTCATTGGCCAGCCTTGCCTCTGAAATGGTTTCGAGCCAATTGTTAATGGTCTGTTCCGGAGCCCATTGCCCGCTTTCCGGCAATGCTCCCTCATCCCCGGTGTTAATGCTCCGCACATGAGCCCCATAGCTCGCAGACAGCTGTTTCCAGGCCGAATCAACCTGATAGCCTGGAGATTCCAGTGCCAGCAGTTGCTGAAGATTTGATTCAAAAATGGCCTGACTCTCCTGGAAATAGCCCAGATAAATATCTTTGTTGAGAAGCCTGTACTTCTTATCATTTGCATCCATGCTCAGCAGACTCTCATACATAACCTTCGACAGAGTCGATACCTCATTGTTTTTACTTACAATCATCTCAGAAATAGTCATGATTTTCTGAGTATTTGTAAAGAGCACCAACAGAGTGCCATAAAAAATAAGGACAAAAAACAAGAAGAGTATCAGGAGCTTCTGGGTTATACCAAGTTTGATAGTGGATAGTCGTCTCAAAGGAAAAACCTGTTTCGTGTTTTCACATGGCGTTAGCTTATTACAATTATTTCCTTTATTCCGGTGTGAGTACTTAATAAGGTCGCATGAGTACGACCAACATCATAACCACCCTGCAGAAGTCTTCTTGAGATTACTGAATGTACTGCGTGGGAACAGGAAGCTCACATAATACCACCAACCGGACAAATCGCCAAAAGATGTTTCGTATATTACCAGTTTATCGCTGAAAATAAATCTTTTTTATCCTTTTGGGAACCCAGGAGACCACGAGCCGCGAATGCCGCCATAGCCGACATTTTTCCCTCTCATGAAAAGAGTGACAACCACAACTGCTATACCGGGTTAAAACCTGGTAAAGCTGCCGTGATTCCATAAAATCATGAGTTTATACATTTCAGGGAACAGCACCCGGGCAAAGATGCTTTTATGAGACAGGAGATACATACTGGAGTAAACAGCATGTAAAAATTTTAAACCGTATCCGACATGCGTCTGAAAAATGATCTACTTTTTTTCCCGATATGCGTCCTCAACCATTGCCCAGATATCACAAAGCATTTTTGCCTTCGGCGGAAAAGAGACCAACACGG
>JAZBNU010000245.1:0-6004 GCA_036350815.1 Desulfopila sp. | reverse complement strand
AGAACCTCTCCTCGATGGTGGTGAAATTATCGTGCCGCTTGGAGATCGTATTCTTGGCCGAGTCGCTTTAGAGGACATAGTCGATCCGTATTCAGACGAAGTTATAGTATCTGAGGGGCATGAAATTACGGAAGATATCGTCAGCAAAATTGACAATGCCGGTATCGACCGTGTTCTTATTCGTTCCGTTTTAACCTGCAGATCTCGGCGCGGCGTCTGTGCCCTTTGTTATGGCCGTGATTTAGGCCGCGGACATATGGTTAATCGTGGCGAGGCGGTTGGCGTCATTGCTGCTCAATCCATTGGTGAACCTGGAACACAGCTGACAATGCGGACATTCCATATTGGAGGGACCGCAAGTAGATCAGTCGAACAGGCAGAACTGAGAACACAGAGAGGTGGCAAAGTTTCGTTTAGGAACCTGCACTCTGTTGTTAACGCTGATGGCATCAAGATTGTTATGAACCGTAATGCTGAAATCGTTATTATGGACGATCTTGGTCGAGATCGCGAGAAATTCAAAGTGAACTACGGTGCACAGATTCTTGTGGAAGAAAACTCTGAAATCGGTCCTGATACCGTTCTGGCTGACTGGGATGCCTATACAATCCCCATTGTCGCTGAAGTCGGTGGTGTTGTGAAATATGGAGATGTTCTCGAAGGTATTACCATGCAGGAAAAGGTTGATATCGTAACAGGGAAATCATCCAAGGTTATCACTCATTCAAGCAGCGCGGCACAGTTGAATCCACGTGTTACCATAAAGAATGAGAGGGGCAAAACCTTGAAACTGCCCAACTCCGAGGTTCACGCGAGATACAGTATGCCGGTGGGATCAATTATTGCGGTAAACGAAGGTGATCACATCAAACCAGGAACAATCGTAGGAAAAATTCCTCGTGAGTCCTCAAAGACTAAAGATATCACTGGTGGTTTGCCTCGTGTTGCCGAGCTTTTTGAGGTACGAAAGCCCAAGGAACCAGCGATTATTACTGAAATTGATGGAAGAGTCAGTTTCGGCAAGGAGTTGAAAGGAAAAAGGCGAGTTGTCGTTACTCCCGAGCATGGAGATCCTCAAGAGTATCTCGTGCCTAAGTCGAAACATCTCATCGTTCATGAAGGAGATTATGTTCAGGCAGGCGAACCTCTGATGGAGGGTACGATTGTTCCAAATGATATCCTCAGGGTTCTCGGTGTTAAAGAACTGGCCAAGTTTCTGGTGAATGAAATTCAAGAAGTTTATCGACTTCAGGGTGTGCGGATAAATGATAAACATATCGAAGTTATTGTTCGTCAGATGATGCGACGTGTACTGATCACTGCTTCCGGCGACTCGAAGTTCATGATTGGTGAGCAGGTTGAATGGTGGAAATTTGAAGAGGAGCGTGATGAGCTTTTCGAAAAAGGACTGACCCCCCCTGTTGCTGAACCATTGCTATTGGGTGTTACCAAGGCATCGCTATCTACGGAGAGTTTTATTTCGGCAGCCTCATTCCAGGAGACGACCAAGGTTCTTACCAATGCAGCCATGGCGGGACGAGTTGATGAACTCGCTGGTTTGAAGGAAAATGTTATAATGGGTCGTCTTATTTCTGCAGGTACGGGACTTGATGGTCACGTGTCATAGTAAATGTTTTTGGAGAGATGTTTTGTCCTTGACAGTGTTTCTTTGATGATGTATTTATTATCTCTTTCGTGCTGCGATCAGCGCGTTTTATGATACACTGTTTATCGGATATTCTATTTTAAGGTTAATCGAACAGGAGCAGTAAAAACGATGCCAACAATTAACCAGCTCGTAAGGCACGGGAGAAAGAAAATCGTCAAAAAGACGAACACTCCTGCCTTGAAAGGATCACCTCAGAAGCGAGGGGTTTGTGTCAGAGTCTATACGACAACCCCGAAAAAACCAAACTCAGCTTTGAGAAAAGTGGCTAGAGTCAGGCTTACGAATGGTATTGAGGTGACCTCATATATTCCTGGAATTGGACATAATCTACAGGAGCACTCCGTGGTGTTGATACGAGGTGGGAGGGTCAAAGATCTTCCAGGTGTCCGCTATCATATCGTACGTGGTACTCTCGATACATTGGGAGTTTCTGATAGACGTCAGGGTCGATCAAAATATGGGGCCAAGCGACCTTCCTGATGGAAGGGGCGTTGGTAAGAGAGGAAAGAAATGTCGCGTAGAAGATTGATTGAAAAACGACCAGTTGACCCTGATCCACGCTTTAACAGCGTACTGGTGAGCAAGTTCACCAACGGATTGATGGAAAGGGGAAAAAAGAGCCTGGCGCAACGTATTTTTTATGATGCCATGGATATTGTTTCCTCAAGAATTCAGGAAGAGGATGCTCTTACTGTCTTTGAGGAAGCTATGGAAAAGGTTCGACCTAAGGTTGAGGTGAAGTCTCGAAGAGTAGGCGGTGCTACATATCAGGTTCCTATGGAGGTTCGGCAGGCAAGAAGAAATGCTCTGGCTATTCGCTGGATAATTTCTTTTGCCAAATCCAGATCCGGCAAGTCGATGTCGGAGAAATTAGCTGCTGAATTACTTGATGCTTATAACAACCGTGGTGGATCCGTAAAAAAACGTGATGATACGCATAGAATGGCAGAAGCCAATAAGGCGTTTGCGCATTATCGCTGGTAACAGCTGAGGGCAAATTGCCCACTGGGCAGACGTCAATAAAAGTAAACTTTTAAGGATATGACTGATGGCTGCCCGAAATGATTTATCGGTTGTGCGCAATATTGGCATAATGGCCCATATTGACGCGGGAAAAACAACAACTACAGAGCGAATACTGTATTACACCGGTCGTTCCTATAAAATCGGTGAAGTCCATGACGGCAATGCAGTCATGGATTGGATGGAGCAGGAGCAGGAGAGAGGGATCACGATAACTTCTGCGGCTACAACATGCTTCTGGAATGATCATAAGGTCAATATAATAGATACACCCGGACACGTAGATTTCACCGTTGAGGTTGAGAGGTGTCTCAGGGTTTTGGACGGTGTGGTCGCCGTCTTCTGTGCTGTAGGCGGCGTAGAGCCACAGTCAGAGACAGTTTGGCGTCAGGCGGATAAATATCATATCCCCCGTATAGCGTTCATAAACAAAATGGATCGAATCGGCGCCGATTTTGATCGATGTCTGCGGATGATATCGAAAAAGCTCGGCGCAAATCCTGTGGCAATTCAGATCCCGGTTGGTAAGGAATCCGGATTTACCGGGGTTATCGATCTTATAGAAGAGACCATGCTCGAATTCAAGGAGCAGTCTCTTGGTCAGGAAGTCATCAAAAAGGATATTCCTGCCGAATACAGAGAAATGTTCTCGGCCGCACGTATGTCACTCCTCGAGAAGTTGGCCGACTTCGATGAGGGGGTCATGGAAAAATATTTAGAAGATACCCAGGTATCAGCGACTGAGATATATACTGCTTTACGAAAAGCAACCCTGGCCTTGGAGCTGGTTCCGGTGTTTTGCGGCAGCGCATTCAAAAACAAAGGGATACAGCCGCTTCTTGATGGTGTTGTGCGTTATCTCCCTTCACCTCTTGATATCAGTAAGGTTGAAGGTTTAGATCAAGACGGAAAGCCTGTTGTGAGGGAAACGACGCCTGAGCAGCCATTTTGTGGTCTTGTTTTTAAATTAATGAGTGACTTCTTTGTTGAGAGCCTTGCTTTTATAAGAATTTACTCAGGGACGCTGAAGGTTGGGGACAAGGTTTACAACCCGGTCAAGAAGAAAAAAGAGAAGATCAGCAAGCTTCTTAAACTTCATGCTAATAAGCGTGAAGAGGTGGATCAGATAAGTACCGGTGATATCGGTGCGATTGTAGGACTTAAGTTCACCACAACAGGGGATACTCTCTGCCAGAGCGGTGATTTCATCGTTCTCGAAAGCATGGAATTTCCTGAACCGGTAATTGGCATAGCGATAGAGCCAAAAAGTAAAGCTGAAGAAAAGAAACTTTCTGAAGCTTTGGCAAAGGTAGCTCTTGAGGATCCTTCCTTCACTATCACGGTTGATGGTGATACCGGTCAGACTATAATTCGAGGTATGGGAGAACTGCATCTCGAGATTATTGTCGATAGGCTGCTGAGTGACTTTAAAGTTTCTGCCAATGTAGGAACTCCACAGGTTGCTTTTAAGGAAACCATCAGCAGTACTGCCAAGGGTGAAGGTAGATTTGATCAGCAGACCGGAGCAAAAGGACAGTTCGGCCACGTAATTCTTGAAGTTGAGCCGCTTCCCAGAGGCTCCGGGATAGAGTTTGTCAGTAAGGTAGATAAGGATACAATACCTCAGGAGTTTCTTGGAGCTATAGAAAGAGGAATTACTGATACATTGGATTCAGGACCGCTCATCGGATATCCCATGACTGATCTCAGAGTGAGCTTGGTCGGCGGTTCGTATCATGAGGATGAGTCAACAGAAATGGCATTTGGCGTATCAGCCGCAATGGCAATACGAAGAACTGCCGCTGACGCAAAACCGGTACTGCTTGAGCCGTTGATGAAACTTGAGGTTGTTTCTCCCGAGGACTATCTCGGTGACGTAATGTCGGACCTGCACGGCAAAAGGGCCAAGATTACAGGAGTTGAGCCAATAGGGGATCTGCAGACCATTCATGCTCATGTTCCTTTGGCCGAAATGTTTGGATATTCCACTTCGTTGAGATCCGCAACGCAGGGACGAGCCAATTTTACAATGCAGTTTTTAGAGTATGATATAGTTCCTGCCGCCAAGGCTGAGGGTATTATTAAAAAAATTCGAGGAATATGATTCAATTCATAGTGAGGAACGACAATGTCAAAGGAAAAATTTCAAAGGACTAAACCACATGTCAATGTAGGAACTGTTGGTCACATCGATCATGGTAAAACCACTTTGACAGCAGCGATCACTCGGGTGTTGTCTACAAAAGGTCAGGCGAAATTCACTGACTTCAGCGAGATCGATAAGGCGCCGGAAGAAAAAGAGCGTGGAATAACCATCGCTACGGCACATGTTGAGTATGAGACCGTAAAGCGTCATTATGCCCATGTTGACTGCCCCGGTCACGCCGACTATATCAAGAATATGATCACCGGTGCAGCGCAGATGGATGGCGCGATATTGGTGGTTGCCGCCACAGACGGCGCCATGCCTCAGACCCGCGAGCATATTCTTCTGGCTCGTCAGGTTGGTGTGCCTGCCATAGTCGTTTTCCTCAACAAATGTGACATGGTGGATGATGAAGAGCTGATCGAGCTTGTTGAGATGGAGCTTCGTGAATTGCTCGACAATTATGAATTTCCAGGAGACGATATTCCGATTATTCAGGGATCAGCATTGAAGGCCCTTGAGAATCCGGAAGACGAGGAAGCAACGAAATGCATCTGGGAGCTGATGGATGCGGTTGATTCATATATACCTGAGCCGGAGCGCGATATAGCCAAACCCTTCCTGATGCCTGTTGAGGATGTTTTCTCTATATCTGGCCGTGGTACGGTTGCGACAGGCCGTATAGAGCGTGGTGTAATAAAAGTGGGTGAGGAAGTTGAGATAGTCGGCATACGGAAAACCCAGAAGACCACCTGTACCGGAGTTGAAATGTTCCGCAAGCTTCTTGATGAAGGTCAGGCCGGCGATAATATTGGAGCACTGCTTCGTGGTGTGAAGCGTGACGAGATTGAGCGCGGTCAGGTACTTGCCAAGCCGGGTTCCATCACTCCGCACACCCAGTTTAAAGCGGAATGCTACATACTCGGAAAAGAGGAAGGTGGTCGTCATACCCCGTTCTTTAATGGTTACAGACCGCAGTTCTATTTCAGAACAACGGATGTTACAGGAATCGTAACCCTCCCAGACGGTGTGGAGATGGTAATGCCTGGCGACAATGTGGCAGTGACTGCAGAACTGATCACTCCGATTGCGATGGATGCAGGTCTGCGATTTGCCATCCGTGAAGGCGGACGTACCGTAGGTGCCGGCGTTATCAGTGAAATCGT
>JAZBNU010000244.1:0-5248 GCA_036350815.1 Desulfopila sp. | reverse complement strand
TACCTGATCAAGATCGGCAAGGAGGAAAAGTCCGCAGAAGAGTCACCGATTGGCGGCCTCCTCGGTATGTTCCCTAGCACCAAGGTGCTGGACGATCTCAACTACAAGGCGATCATGGTCGGCTTCCCGATGTTGACGCTCGGCATCATCACCGGTGCGGCCTGGGCCAACTACGCCTGGGGTACTTACTGGAGCTGGGACCCGAAGGAAACCTGGAGTCTGATCGTCTGGTTCATCTACGCTGCCTTCCTGCACGCCCGCTTCACCCGCGGCTGGGTCGGTCGACGTGCCGCCTGGCTATCGATTTTCGGCTTCGCCGCGACGATCTTCTGCTACCTCGGTGTCAATCTGGTGCTTTCCGGACTACACTCCTACGGCGGCTAATAATGCTGCAAAGTGGTTGTCCCTAGTCAGGAAAAAGAAGCCTTCTGAAAGAAGACGGTCAGTATCAGAGAGAGAAAGGATCTTTATGCGTAATTTAGCGTTGGTTGTCATTGTCTTAGTGGTAGGAGCTGTGGTCTATCTGGTTGCCTCAAGCAGTTCACGTCCACCCAGTGAAGTGCCTAAATCGGTTATTGTTGGTGATGTTGCCCCTGATTTCCAGTTGGAAGATACAAAAGGGAACAAAGTCTCTTTGTCGGACTTGCGGGGCAAGGTTGTCATGGTCAACCTCTGGGCGACCTGGTGTCCTCCATGTATCGAAGAGATGCCGTCGATGGAGAGGCTTCATGAGGTTATGGGAGGTGATGATTTTGTTATGTTGGCGATCAATACCGAGCAAAACGGTCGTTCCATAGTCCCTAAATTTCTGGAAAAGACTCCTTACACCTTTCCCATTCTTTATGACGACAAGGGCGTCGTGCAGAAACTCTACGGCGTCTATAAATTCCCTGAGTCATTTATTGTCGGGAAAGACGGCAAAGTTGTCGAAAAGGTCATCGGCCCGTTCGACTGGTCCAGCGCCAAAACAATTAACTACCTTAAGGGTCTAGTAAAAGGATAAATAAATTGCTGCAACAAACTGCTGAAATAACGTATTGGATCGCATTCACAGCCGGGGTACTCTCATTTGTCTCTCCCTGCGTGTTGCCGCTGATCCCCTCGTACCTGACCTACATTACCGGACTGTCTTTCAGTCAGCTTGATGAAACGCATCCTACTGCCAAGGTCCGCCTGACGGTGCTACGCCACTCACTGTGCTTCATTGCCGGGTTTTCCGTTGTTTTCATTCTGCTCGGTGCTATTGCCGGTATTGCTTCCAGTCAGATTGAAGCCTACCTGCGTGAGGGGCTGGAGTGGGTTGAAAAGATCGGCGGGTTGCTGATTCTCCTGTTCGGTGTTCATATGACCGGCTTGTTTCATTTTGGCGTTCTCCTCGGCGACAAAAGGGTTCATCTTCAGAAAAAACCGAGTGGTTTTATCGGGACTTTCGTGGTTGGCCTCGCCTTTGCGGCGGGCTGGACACCCTGCATCGGTCCAATTCTCGCCTCAATTCTGGTGGTGGCAGCCTCTTCCGGTCAAGTTGGTGAAGGTGTCGGGTTGCTTACGGTCTATTCCCTGGGGCTAGGTGTTCCATTCTTACTTTCGGGCCTCCTCTTTCACCAATTTCTGTCCGCATTTAAGCGGTTCCGTAAGTACATCCGACCGATCGAAATCTTTATCGGTGTGATGCTGATCGCAGTCGGTATCATGCTCATGTCCAATATGTTGGGGGAAATCACCATGTTTTTCTACCAGTGGGTTCCCGTACGTGGATAATTCATCAATGAAGCACAAACTTATTCTCCAAGGTCCTAGTGTCAATCAGTTACTTAATTCGGAGGAATTGATATATGTCTCAATCTGACCAGGCGGTCAAAATTAATTGGACGCTGCTATTTATGGGCTGGCTTTTAGTCAGTGTGTCGACCACGATAAGTCTCTTTTTTAGCTCTGTTTTAGAGTATGAACCCTGTGTGCTGTGCTGGTATCAGAGAATCTGTTTGTTTCCGATGGTCTTTATCTTAGCCGCAGGGCTTTTCCCGAATTTTGATGAAAGTGTCATTAAATATGCGCTCCCTCTTTCGATAGCGGGTGGGCTGACAGCTTTTTATCACTCCTTACTCTATGCTGGCATCATCCCGGAGAGCATTCAGCCCTGTTCTCAGGGTGTTTCGTGTACGGAAAAGTATTTTGAGCTGTTTGGTTTTGTTTCAATTCCGATGCTCTCGTTTATTGCATTTTCTACGCTAATAGCACTTTTACTTATTCTTAAGAGGAGAACTTCCAAATGAAATACGTTCTCGTTGGACTTACCTGTGTTGCTTTAATCTTGGCATTTATTGGTGGCAGTATCTATTACAAGGGACTGCAAGTTGAGAAGTATGGCTTTATGGCTGAAGAAAACGCTGAGCTTTTCGTCAGAGACCATTCTCCTAGGCTTGGTAGCGATGATGCGAAAGTCTTTATTGTCGAGTTTATGGACCCTGCCTGTGAAACCTGTGCCGCTTTCGAACCGTTTATCAAGCAGATCATGGATGCCAATCCAGGCAAAATAAAATTAATTCTGCGCTATGCCCCATTCCATGATGGTGCCGATAATTTCGTTAAGATTCTTGAGGCCGCCAGAATGCAGGGGAAATACTGGGAGACCCTTGATATTATGTTCAAAACGCAGAATATCTGGGCTAGCCATCATAACTACCAGCCTCAAAGATTATGGAAGATTCTTCCACGTGTAGGTTTGGATATGGAGCGAATCAAAAAAGATATGCATAGCCCTGAGATTGCTAAAATTATTGAGCAGGACATGGCTGACGTGAAGGCGCTAAATGTGAAAAAAACTCCTGGTTATTTTGTCAATGGGAGACCTCTGCAAACTTTTGGCTCCCAGCAATTGTATCAGTTGATTATGTCAGAACTTGACAGGCAGTATCCGCAATAAACGTTAACCAGGATGTGTAATAACCTAAAGGCCGTTGCGAGAGTGTTAGGGGCTCTCGCAACGGTCGTATCGTTTTAGTGCTCTAAGGATAAACTTTGCAGCATGTACACCGATATAATTCGTCATAAAACAAAAAAAGCTGACAGAACTTAAGGCGCTCTCTCAGCGCACAAAAAACATACTGGCACTGATTAGTCTTACGGTTTTAGTGGTTTTTCTTTGGTTGTTTTTTAGTGCACAACTTGAGCACCGTAATCGGCACTATGCTGAAGACTTTACCAAGTTACAAAACTTGGAAATAAAAGACCTGGAAGAGGTTGTGATTAAAGATCCAAATAATTTTAGTGCTTGGAAACTGCTTGGATTGAAGCACCGTCAAAATAAGAATTATGCCAAAGCCAAAGAGTCCTGGAAAAGGGCGTTGGAAGTTGCCCATACAGAGGGTGAAGTTGCTTGGCTCAAAGAGAAACTGGCTCACATTGATGAGCAACACGATTAATATATAAGGAGTAAAAAATGCGTTTAGGAATATTTGTTCTGTCAATCCTAGTTTTGATCAATTCATCTGCAATGGCCTTTAACTCTGCCGGAGAAGGATGTGGAGCTGGCACTTGCGCGGATTGTCACTCTTTGAGTGTGCCTGAAGCAAAAGAGATATTTAAGAACATGAACGGTGAAGTGGTTTCAACTGAATTTGCTGAAGTCCCTGGATTGTGGAAGCTTGGGATTCAAGTACAAGATAAAGTCCTGCCTGCCTATGTGGATTTTTCTAAATCATATTTGATCAGTGGCAACGTCATACGCCTCAATGACGGCAAAAACCTTACCGAGGAAACCTATCGTAAGTCCAATCCGGTAGACGTCTCGAGTATCCCCGTTGATGATGCGCTGCTGCTGGGCAACCCGGATGCTGAGAATAAAATAGTCGTTTTCACAGACCCCCACTGCCCTTATTGCAAAAAGTTGCATGCTGTGATGAAAGAAGCCGTGGAAAAGCGTTCGGACTTGCTTTTTCAGATCAAGCTGATGCCTGTCAAGCAAAGCTCACTGGAAGTCTCGAAAACAATTGTTTGCAGTCAATCCATGGAGCAACTTGATGCGGCCTTTGAGAAAAAGGCTGTGCCGAAAGCAGAATGCGACTCCAGTGCCATAGATCAAACCCGGGTGATTGCGCAATCTCTGGGTATCAAGAGTACCCCGACGTTGGTCCTTCCAAATGGGCAGATTGCGCCTGGCTACAAAAATCTTGAACGTCTTTTTGCCCTCATTGATCAAAACAGAACTGTCAAGACTGCTCAGAAAAAACCCTGACAATAATCGTCAGTTGGCGGTCTAGTGCTTTAAAGCTCCTTTGAGGGGCTAGCAATCGGTAAATCCCCCAGCTTGGCTGGGGGATACTTACTTGTCTAAGTCCTTCTTCTTTTGTAAAAACTCTTCTTGGTTAATTTCTCCAGAAGCGTAACGCTCCTCAAGAATCGATAATGCTGAAGAGCTTTTTGCCGGAGCAATAGTGTTGTGCTGCTTGTTTGCGAACAAGGCACGAAACAGTGTGAATAACAGCATCAAACAGACTACCCAAAAAATGAGATGAAAAAATCCGCCGAAATGAAAGCCAAAGAGACCTTCAGGTCCACAGAACCAACTGCTAATTGAATGTGAATGCATTTTGCTGTACTCCAGTTGGGGTTAATCTCTATTGCCAGCAACCACCAGGGCCGTAACCGTGCATGTTGCGTGCTTGGTGGTCATGCCACATATGGGGCTGTTTGTGTTGGCTCATGGGGTGCCTGTTGTGCCTAGGGCGTACTCCTTGATCTGCCAACTCTTGCTTTATCTCATCAACTAATTGAAGATACTCTAATTCAATCGAGTCAAATTCTTGTTCCTTGGCTGTCACCTGGCCAACCGTGGATTCCGGGTTGTCGAGCAACTTGTAGATTTCCAATTGCTTCAATTCAAAGTCTGCTTCAAGCTTGTTCAACTGCTCTGAGTATTTGTTCTCGATTTCAATCGAAGATTTCGTTTGGCTGTAAGAAGTGTCAGAACGATGGCCATAACATTTCCAACACGCCCAAGCTGTCGTTGAAGCTAAAAGTAAAACTGAGATTGAGATGAATACGACTTTCTTCATAGAAACTCTTTAAGATTTGAAAAAGTACGGTTAGTGATGGTTCCCACTGTTTGAAGAGTGGTGCGAATTACACCATGGGTGGAAGATTCCGCACCCGCTCAAGGTGAGTGTGCTAAACAGTAACACTGCAACAACAATTGATAATTCAATGGCCTCCACATGTGTTCCTCCTTGTCATGTCGTAATGCTAAGAC
>JAZBNU010000243.1:0-21757 GCA_036350815.1 Desulfopila sp. | reverse complement strand
TTCCACGTCTGGTGAGTTACCGCGTTCTTCCATATGTGTGGCAGAGAACTTCTTTGCCATCGCATATAAAGTTTTCGTATTACTGACAACACTTTATTCTCCATGTCACAAACACTTAGCGAAAGCAACAACAAAAAACACTACTTCGCCTGGTTTGCCGGGACAAATTTTTCCATAATACGTGCCAGGAAAGACAGTTCTACCATCCCCCCCTTATGAATCCGGAGAAAGCATTGGCTGCAGTAAAGAAAAATATCCTGGTAATCTACCACTCTCAAGGCGGGACCATGGAAAAAATGGCCCGACGGCTTGCGGGCGGCGCATCCCGGGAAGAGAACATTCGAGTTTGCTTGAAGAAGGCTCAAGATGCCGGTCTGGACGATCTGCTCAACTGCGACGCTATAGCCATCGGTTCACCGGAATACTTCGGCACAATGGCTGGAATGATCAAGGATTTCTTCGACAGGACCTTTGAGGCAGCCCAGCAAAAGACGATAGGTTTACCCTATATCGTTTTTGTCTGTGCCGGGAATGACGGGAGAGGCGCCCTCTCCCAGATTGATCGCCTTGCCGCCGGCTACAAATGGAAGAAGGTTCAGGAACATATACGTATTGTCGGCACTCCCACCGAACAGGACTACAACGATCTGAAAACTCTGGGCCAGACTCTGGCTGCTGGAGTGGATTTCGGGATCTTTTAATACTACAGTTCCTGATTTCCCCTGAAACTCAGAATGGTAATTATAAGGGGGCAGGGTCGCTCTTTTCTCGGGTGTCTGCAGCCAGGACGGCTGCAGTCAAGCCCCCATGAAAGGGTTTATGGCAACCCGTGAAAAGAGTGATCCTGCCCCATAAAGCTTGCTGCTCTTTAGGGAAAATCAGTATACAGTTTAACAACAATAGAATAAACTCCCTCACAGTGAAGACAGCGGGAGTTTGCCGTGATTTCCGCCATATCTCCCGGCAGGTCGCGCAGTACGACCTGCCGGAATTGTACGTGATGTCAAATGGTAAACCTGGATACCAGCTGGGTCAGACGCTCCGCCAACTGAGAGAGATCGTCTGCTGAGGTGCGAACGTGACGGCTGGATTCCTTCACCTCAAGAGATCTCTCCTTCACCTGGCCCACGCCGGCACTCATTTCCGCGGTCATCCTGCTGCTGCCCGCCACATTCTCATTGATTTCAGTGATGCCCTGGGAAGCCTGGCTGACATTGTTGACGATTTCATTGGTGGTGATGGACTGCTCCTCAACCGCCGTCACAATGCCGCTGACAATTTCATCGACTTCACTGATGATTGTGGTGATCTCCTCTATCTCTTTGACGGTGACGCCGGTCTGGTTCTGAATACCCTGTATCGCCTCCTTGATTTTGCCGGTGGCGGCTGCCGTTCCCTGAGCCAGATCCTTGATTTCATTGGCGACTACCGCAAACCCCTTGCCCGCCTCACCGGCACGGGCCGCCTCTATGGTGGCGTTGAGTGCCAGCAGGTTGGTCTGTTCCGAGATTTCGGTGATTGTCTCGGTGATTGAGCCGATGGCCTTGGCCGCCTCACCAAGCCCCAGGATGCTCTGGTGCGAGCGCTTGGCGTTTGTCACCGCGTTTTCCGTGGTCTGCCGGGCCCGGGCACTGTTTTCCGCTATCTCCTTGATGGTTGTCCCCATCTCTTCAGAAGCTGAGGCTATCATATCAAGATTTACCGTCGATTCTTCCATGGCGGCGGAGACAGAACCCATATTGTCGGACACCTCCTGGGCATTTCTCGAGGCATCTTCAGCAATCTCCGTGGTTGATTCGGCATTGCCCACCATCTGGTCGGAAATGGCCGCCAGTTCTGTTGAGGCCGCAGAAAGGGACTCCGAAGACCTGATGATATCCTCGAGCATCTCTCTGCCTTTTTTTACCATCACTCCCAGAGAATTGGTAAGCTGCCCGATGGCGTCATCAACTTCGGAGGAAAAAGATATGGTGTAGTCTCCTTCTCCAACTCTGAT
Source organism: Desulfopila sp. (assembly GCA_036350815.1). Classification (GTDB taxonomy): domain Bacteria; phylum Desulfobacterota; class Desulfobulbia; order Desulfobulbales; family Desulfocapsaceae; genus Desulfopila_A. The sequence goes on along the minus strand of JAZBNU010000243.1, from coordinate 19,761 downwards.
GGCCTTTTCGGCCAGGTCTTTCAGAGGCATATTGATGGAGCGTACCAGAAAGATTGTCACCACCACACCCGCGCCGATAACCAGCAGACCGACCAGCAAATTGTTGCGGAGCATCCTGGTGTCGAGTCCCGCGACAATATCTTTTCGATCCATCCCTACTGCAAGGGTAACCCCCCACCCTACTATCCTCTTCTTATACGTTATTTTTTCTTCACCCTGGTAAACGTACTCAATCATCCCATCAGGATTTTTGAACTCCGGTACTGTTTCAAAGACATTGTCAGAAGAGCTCAGTGTCGGGTGCACCAGGAAAGAGCCTTCATCGGTATAGAGAAAAAAATACCCAGGGCCGATCCTCGTTTCAGAAACAAGTTTGCGGACCTGCTCGGAAATCATCAACTGGCCGACGTAAATGGCACCGACAATCTCATCATCATTGTTGCGCAGAGGTTTATAGGCAGTAAGATACCAGTCATTGACGACAAAGGCCTTTCCTCTGAAAACCTCACCGTTCATGATGCTCTGGTACACCGGGCTGCTCGATGGTATATAGGTTCCTGTCGCCCGCTCTCCATTCTGTTTGCGCACATTTGTGGAAACCCGGAGAAGTTTGTCCTCCACCAGTTGAAAAACAGTGGCGGTTGCCCCGGTAATCTCCATAATGTCATCAACAATAGAGGTATCATCGTTAAGATAAAGAAGACCAGCCTGTAATTTGGGAATCTCCTGGGAGGTTTCCGCCCCGCTGGTTTGATCAACAAGTGTGGCCGGAATCATGCGAAAATCATCCAGCATCACCGCGCCGTTTCCTTTTATCTGTCTTTCGAGCAACAACAGGTCACCTTCCAGTTTCTGCCTGATATTATCATCAATTGCCGCCAGGGAGTTATAGAGACTCTGGTGAATATCAACTATCGCGCCTTCTCCCAGGGTATACAATCCTTCTTTCGACATACGTATAGCATTTCCCGAGGTGATGAGAATAGACACCACAACCACACCAAGCATGGCCGTGAAAAGTTTGGTAGTGAACCTGACGTTTTTGATTCCTTTGAACATGAAGATCCTCCCGGATAAAAAATGGTGTTATTCCCAAATGTAAAAACTACCAGTCACATCTCAAACACCACGGACGAAGAGTGACTACCCTCTTTATATATTCGGCTGAAACAATATTTTACATTATCGTAATTGAAAAAAACAAGGCTCAAAACCTGTTCCATTTTCCTCGCTACCTATCCTGCGCCGACTGCAACAAAAAAACAGCATCGAGCCGGTCATTTATGTCACCATCCTTTTTTAACAACATTCTCAATACCAATACGATCCCCTTTGATGCTTTTAACGACAAAACGCCCCTGAGAAAAGAGCGTCGGATTCCAGTTGCATTTAAACTGGACCTGCTCCCGCAGCGACACCTGTCGTCCTACTCCGGGGGCAACGTTCACCCCAACTCCACGAGGAGATATATCATTTAAATCAATAGAAATTTCCTTACCGCTGGAGAGGATCATAAGTGCCTTACCTCTCTGTTCCATACGCCGCTGCAATCTTCGATTCAAGCCGCAACGGGAAAAAGTGGAACATTTGTGACACTTGACGCTTCTGAAACGCACAGTTGGAGGAATGGCCACACTTCTTTTCGCACCACAGGCATCACATTTAAATCGAATCCGATTATCCTTGACCTGATACACCTTTGTTCGTGCCATATCTCTCTCCTGTAACCTGGATTTCCTCTACACACTGCGCTGATTAAAGATTTAACCACCACAAAAACCTTGCCGAAAATATGAAGAAATTGCTTGTCGCTCCAAAACGGCAGCCTCTGAGATGTGTTCTTCCTGAATACAACGTTTGATTTTTCTTTCTATTGTTGTATCGCAGGGCTACAAGAAAAACAACAGAAGGCCGCCTTTAGGTGAAAAATATGTTACAATGGAATATAGTGTATAAAAAATCTCCACCCGCAGAAGTATTCGTCGCAAGCGCGTATTACTAAAAAACTACTAGTGCAATAACAGGAAAAAAGTGAAGAAAACGGCTCTCATCCTGCTGATTATCTTCGTAACTGAAATCAGCATCTGTTCTGCGGGAACCACCGTCGGGTTTCTTGTCCCGGTTTCCGGCCTTGGTGATCACAGCTTTAACGACATGACCTATGCCGGTCTGATCCGGGCAAAAAACATGTATCATTTTGAACTGATCAGACAGCAATGCATCGACTCACGATCAGAAAATCATGGAAAAGCCATGGAGAAGCTCATTGAGCAGCAGGCCGATATCATCATAACCAACGGCTGGGAATTTACTGATGTAGTCAAAGAATATGCCGTAAAGTATCCTGATCGTTTTTTCATCCTCAACGACTTCCCTCTCGCAGGTTTTCCCAATGTCATCTCCAACGTTTTCGCCCAGCACGAAGGATCATTTCTGGCCGGTGCTCTTGCAGCCTGGACTACCACAACCGGCAAAATCGGTTTTATAGGGGGAAGAGACATGCCGGTGATCCGTTCTTTTTTGACCGGATTCCGCGATGGTGTCGCTTACACCGGCAATGACATCGAAATGCACACAATCTTTCTTTCCGGTGAAAACGATCAGTCTTCCGGCTTTGACAATCCCGAACAGGGCCGCCTCCAGGCGGAAGCGCTCTATAACGAGGGTGTTGATATTATCTTCAGCGTTGCCGGCCTTTCTGGAAACGGGATCATCCGGGCCGCCGCCGATACTAAAAATTTTGTTATCGGAGTAGACGCCGACCAGGACTACATGGCCAAAGGATATGTTTTGACCAGCGTCATAAAACGTCTTGACCTGGCGGTTCTAAAATCACTGCACACTCTATTTGAGGGAGATTCTTCTCCAGGCATTTACACCTTTGGTCTACGAGAAGGCGGTGTTTCTCTCTCACCCATGACCTATACTCGCCATCTGCTTCCAGAGGAAACGATCAAGAAAGTTGCTCACCTGCGAGATCTCATTATTGCTGGAGAAATCAATGTCACCAATATCCTCGATTCTGATATTACCCCATGATCAGCACTCTTTTTTCCCGTATCAGAAGAGCAGCATCCCCCTATCCAAAGGCTCACTCAGCCACTTTCATCCATAATATGATACTCTGCCCAGACACCTCTAAAAGCAGCGCCAGCAGGGAGAGTTGGATACAGCATCCGGCACACTTTATGATCTCTTTTTTAAACACCTCTCGCAAAGGTATACTTTTCGGCCTGTTTTGGGCTCTTTTAACGACACTGACTGGTCCGTTGTATGCCAAAGCCTACACTGTCGGCTTCCTGGCCGGTTCCGGAGGTCTTGGAGACGAGTCATTTAACGACATGACCTACAGAGGACTGGGAAAAGCCCAGCAGGAACTCGGCTTCACACTCGTAGTGCGGCAATGGGAACAGGATACCTCCATGGATACCCTGTTCCTGGAACTCATCGATCAGGACGCACAGCTTATTGTCCTGAACGGGGTCCAGTTTCTGCCGCTGCTAAAAAAATTTGCGCCTCGCTATCCGCAGAAATTCTTTATTGCCAATGATTTTGAAGGCGGAAAGCATGACAATGTTAAATCTATCGTTTACAGTCAGCACGAAGGTGCTTTTCTTGCCGGATTTCTTGCAGCAAGCCTTTCTCAGACCGGCAAGATAGGTTTTCTCGGCGCCATCGACATTGACATAATTAAAGCATATCGCACCGGTTTTTTCGAAGGAGCTGCTCACAGTTCAAAAAAGGCCATAATCTTTGAGGAATATCTCTCCTCCTTACCCGACTTCTCAGGCTTCAATAATCCCGAGAAAGGATACAAAACAGCATCATCCATGTATGACAACGGCATCGATATCATTTTTGCTGCCGCCGGCGGCAGCGGCAACGGTGCTATTCTCGCGGCAAAAGATCACAACAGATTTGTGATTGGTGTGGATTCCAACCAGGACCATATGGCCAAAGGAAACGTTCTGACAAGCGTCATGAAACGTCTCGACAAGGCAGTCTACCTGGAAACCACGAAGGCATTCAAAGGGCAGATGATTCCGGGCACGACCTGGTATGGCCTTGCAAACGGCGGCATCAGCCTCACTTCCATGAAATACAGCAAAGACAGTATCCCTGAAGAGGTAAGGGAAAAACTTCGCAACCTGGAGGAGCAGATAATAACCGGTAAGCTTCGGGTCAGCAATTTCCTGACCCAAAATCCCGCAGGGAAAACATCCGCGGAGCAACAATGAGAGCAGCAGCAGCCGGTAAAACCGATAATCTCATGTTCAGAAAAAGCATCCGCTTCAAAATCACCCTGGGTATCATGTTGATTCTTGGAGCTATTCTCCTTTTACTCGGCAATGTCTCCATTAAGGAACAGCGCAACCGGATGATGGCTCAGATGAACTCCTACGGCAAGGAGACCAGCAGTTTTATTGCGCAGATATCCATTGTTCCCATACAGAAGTACAGCATCTATCAACTTGAAAATTTTGTTGCACAACTGGAAAGCGGAGAACTGGTGGCCTATTGTGAAATATATGACAAAGAGGGTAATGCCCTGGCACACAGCAGCAAGAGCCCTCGAGACACTGAACAATCTTACCGATCCGAAAACATTCTTATTTTCAATGCAGATATAACAGATGAGAGCGGATATCTCGGACAGGTTGAACTTGGTTTAGACCTCGAGCCTTTTCTTGCCAGAATAAATAGAACATCCCTGTATATCTTCATTGCTTTTGTCCTGGAACTCCTCATCCTTGGCTTCGCCGTCAGCTATTTCATTCACAAAAGTCTGGTATCACCTATTCTCAAACTCTCTCACACCACAAAATCAATTGCGGCAGGCAGATTCACCACCTCCGATCAAGCCGACAGAGATGATGAATTGGGTCTTCTCGCAAAAACCATAAACACAATGAGCCGGAATCTTGAGGAATCGTACACCTCTCTGGAACAGCGAGTCCAGTCCAGGACCGCTGAGCTCACTGCCGCCAAGAACGCATCCGAAGAGACCACCCGCAACCTCAAAGTTGTCAGCTCCGAACTTCAGGCATTGCTCGACAACTCTCCGGCCGCCATCCTTTTTGTAACCCCGGACCGTACCATCAAACGGGTCAATCTGGAGTTCGCTTCCATTTTCGGCTTTTCTCCCAGTGAAGTAGCTGGAAAATCGACCAGAATTCTGTACCGCAGCGATGAAGACTTTCACAATGCGACAAAAACAACCTATGCTGTCCTGCGCCACAAAGGTTTCTGTCAGACAACCCTCCAGATGCAGAAAAAAGACGGTACCCCTATTGTCTGCTCCTTGAGGGGGCGCATTACATTTGCGGACAGCGACACAGAAGGTGTTATCTGGTCGATCGAAGATATAACGGCTAAAACGCGTATGGAAGCAGAGCTGCTCAAAGTAAAAAAACTGGAATCTATAGGCGTTCTGGCCGGTGGTATTGCACATGACTTCAACAATATACTCGTTGCTATCATCGGCAATATCTCTCTTGCAGAACAGTTCATCAACAATAACCCGAAAGTTTCGGAACTCCTCCTGAATTCAAAAAAAGCCTCGCTCCGCGCCAAAGATCTTACCACCAAACTCCTCACCTTCGCCAAGGGCGGCGAGCCGGTTAAAGCCATCGAACCGTTACCGGAGATCCTGAAGGAGTCTGCCTCATTTGTACTCTCCGGCAGCAATGTCAAATGTGTCTATGATTTCGAAGAGGGACTCTGGGCTGTACCAATGGACAAGGCCCAGATCAATCAGGTCATCCAGAATCTGATCCTTAATGCAGATCAATCCATGCCAATTGGCGGGACAATCCACATAACATGCTGCAATACTATTCTTTTCCATAATGAAATAGCTGATCTGGATGCAGGAGAGTATGTCAGAATAGAAATCAGCGACACCGGCTCAGGCATTAAAAACGAAATTATCAACCTTATTTTCGACCCATATTTCTCCACCAAGGAGAAAAGCGGAGACAAAGGCAGCGGCCTCGGTCTTTCCATTGTCCATTCAATCGTCAGCAAGCATGGCGGAGCCATTGATGTGAACTCCTCACCTGGCAAAGGAACAACGTTTACTCTTTTTCTACCAGCGGCCGGCGATTCAGAGGAAAGAAAAAAGGAGCAGGGCGAGGCTATCCCCATGGGCTACGGCCGCATCCTGCTGATGGACGACGAAGAGACGATACACTCTATCGGAGAAGCTATGCTGACCTACCTGGGCTATGAAACACTCCATGCTTTCAATGGCGAAGAGGCTATAGCCATTTATAAAAAACACCTGGAAAAAGAAGACAGGATAGATGCTGTCATCATGGACCTCACCATTCCCGGGGGAATGGGGGGAGCCGTCGCGGTCCGGAAAATTCTTGAGATTAACCCATCGGCCAAGGTGCTGGTTTCCAGCGGGTATTCCGACGATCCCGCAGTACAGAACTACCGGGAAGCCGGTTTTTGCAACATTATAACCAAACCATATCAGCTTGCTGATATCTCAAGGATCCTCGCTGAAACCATCAAAGGCTAAAAAAGCTGTTATGCTTTTTTAAAGCACATGCTCCTCCGGGCGCACAGAAAAAAGACATATTCTCTTTCTGGCCCGGACGTTTCAGATGGAGAGAGAGACCACAACCGGATTCAGGAAGAACGTTCACCTCTCTCACCCCTCAATTATTCGAGAAAATAGGTAGCTGTCAGCTATGGCTCTTTTCTTCTGTCGTGTTTGTGGAACTCTCATTTCGGCAGATTCCGCAGAAAACCGAGCGCAACAGAGACTGGTCCAACCGCTCTTGCAAGCTTTCTTCATAGAGTTCGGCACCACACTCCTCCGCCGCTGAGGCAGGAGACGAACTATCGAGATCACCCTCACGGCAATGGAATGTTTTGTGACAACTGGAAGAATCCTTGAGAGAAAAAACTTCATTACGATGACGCTCCAGCCATCTGTCTGTCTCATCATGGCTTCCAAGAAAAGGGAGAAAGAGATGATCGCCCTGCCGCACAGATATCAATCGATATCCGCTTCCCAGATCATACTTAACACAGTTTTTCAGACGAAGCTCGCCGTGTTTGGTTCGTTTAACGGTAACGTTTTCACTATAACAACCGCTCTGTCGGATTGCTGCGACAATGCTCTCATATTGAGCCACAGCAAGCTTCTCTTTCCTTCCTGCTTTGCCGAGAACTTCTACCTGCTTTACAAGGTTTTCGGCAAGATGAACATAGCGTATCATCAGACCTCCTCAAAATACAATCAGAACCCCGCACGTCACCAGACATTCACATATCTGATTCCCCCTAAAGATCAGCAAGCCCTATGGGGCAGGATCACTCTTTTCACGGGACGCCATAAACCCTTCCATGGGGGCTTGACTGCAGCCGCCCTAGCTGGAGACACCCGAGAAAAGAGCGACCCTACCCCCTTAAAATCACGATGCTGAGTTACAGGGGTAATCAGGTTCACATATCACAATCACGCTCTTGAGCTTCGCATGTTTTCGTAAAAAGCTGTATATGTCAAATACATTATAACGATGAAATGCCGCTTAAACATAAGCAGTTCTTATGGCTATTGTCATCCGGAAACATCTCGAGCCATGAGATATGCAGGATAGTCCCTGTCATCTTTTCGCACCACGAAAGCACAGGAGCCTCATCTTGTTGGTTGTCCCGGTGATTCTGGGCTAGGTATACTCTTTGAACAGAGCAGGCAGATGCAGTCTTTTCCTGACAGAAATGTATTTTTTGTTGGCCTTGGATTATTTTCTGTGTTCTATTCATTAGATATACACTAAAAATCTGTTGTATCATGGCTTTTTACCGCATGAAAGAACTTCCAGAAAACAGTAATTTCATAAACCTCTCATGAGTGCGATGAACACGGAACTGCAGCTGGCGGAAAAATTTGTATATGAAACCGGCTGCAATATTTTTCTCACCGGCAAAGCCGGAACCGGCAAAACCACTTTTCTGGAAACCCTGAAAAAGGATAGCCCTAAACGTATGGTGATCACTGCGCCCACCGGTGTAGCGGCCATCAATGCGGGTGGGGTTACTTTGCACAGCTTCTTCCAGCTCCCCTTCGGTCCCATAGTTCCTGACGCTGCATCGTCAACGGTGCAGTACCGCTACAGCAAGAAGAAAATCGACATCATCAAAAGCCTCGACCTTCTGATAATAGATGAAATCAGCATGGTGCGGGCCGATCTTCTCGACGGAATAGACACCATCCTGCGTCGCTTTCGCCACAGCGCTCTGCCTTTTGGCGGAGTACAGCTCTTAATGATAGGGGATCTCCATCAGCTTCCCCCTGTGGCCAAAAGTCATGAATGGCAGCTCCTGCAGCGCTACTACGCGTCTCCCTACTTTTTCAGCAGCATCGCCCTTGCGAAAACGGAAACCCTGACCATAGAACTTCAACATATCTATCGCCAGACAGACCTCCATTTTATCGAACTTCTCAACAGGGTCAGAAACGACGCTCTTGACTCAAGGTCTCTGGCAAAGCTGAACGAACGGGTCATTCACGACTTTTCTCCAGGTGATGATGAAGGCTATATCACTTTGTGTACCCACAACCGCAATGGAGACCTGATTAACAACAGAAAACTGAATGAGCTGTCAGCTCCAGCCTTCTCCTTCGAGGCCGACATTGAAGGAGATTTTCCGGAACAGAACTACCCGGCAGCAGCCCGTCTTACCTTAAAAAAAGGTGCCCAGGTCATGTTTATCCGCAATGACCTCTCTCCGGAAAAACGTTTCTTTAACGGAAAAATCGGCACTGTCACCCATATCACCACAGACAGCATCCGGGTAAAATGCGCTACAGATGGAGAAATTATTGAAGTCGAACCCACAACCTGGGAAAATATCGAATACTCACTCAATGAAGAGACTCAGGAAATATCAGAAAAAACCATTGGAGCCTTCAATCAATTCCCTCTGCGTCTCGCCTGGGCCATTACCATTCACAAAAGCCAGGGGCTCACTTTCGACAAAGCCATAATAGACGCTCAGGCCGCCTTCGCGCATGGCCAGGTATATGTTGCCCTGAGCCGCTGCCGCACCCTCGAGGGCCTGGTTCTTTCCGCTCCGATCCTGCCGCAGACAGTCAAAACTGATGCCTCAGTCCTTAATTTCAGCAGTCAAGCTCATAACAACAGGCCAGACCAAACCCGCTTTCAGAATGCCAGAGTAAAGTATCAACAGCGTCTTCTCCTGGAGTGCTTTGATTTCGAGCAATTGCGCTCTCTTCTCTACCGCCTGACTTCTCTTCTCCAGGGTAACAAGGATATCATCAAGGTTTCCGGTCTTGGAGATCTAGCCGAGATGCGGCAGAAAACAACGGACGAAATCTGCACCGTCGGGAAAAATTTTCAACGGGAGCTGGAAAGACTTTTTCAACAAAGAGTCGTTCCGGCAGAAGATCCTGTCATACTTGAAAGAATCAAAAAGGCCTCGGACTATTTCCGGCACAAAATCGAGACTCTTCTGGCCCCACTGCAAAACGGCATGCTGGTGGATACGGACAATAAGGAATTGCGCAAAAGATGCGAAAAAACCACCCAGAAGCTCGAAGAAGAAATCAGCATCAAACTGGCCGCAGCATGCTGCTGCGCTGACGGCTTTTCCCCATCAGCATATTTCCGTGCTGTCTCTGGGGCGGCTCTGAGCAGAACCAAACCGAAAAAAAAGGACCGGGAAGCCCTCTACAGCGAAAAAGATATTACCCACCCCGATCTGTTCCTCACCCTGAAGAAATGGCGCAGCCGCAAAGCAGAAGAAGAAAATATCGCCCATTTTCAAGTTCTTCACCAGAAGACCCTTATTCAGCTGGTGATAAACCTGCCCGACTCCATAACAGCCCTGAAAAAGATTAGGGGGATAGGTCCCAAACTGGCCCTCAAGTATGGCGACGAACTGGTGGAAATGATCAGCAGGTACCGCAAGGAAAATGCTATTACAGAGGTTGTCCTGCCTGAGGCTCAGTCACCTCCTCAATCCCGGGAAAAGGAAAAAACAGCTCCGCCGGCAGATACCAGAGAAGAAACGCTCAAACTCCATCGCCAGGGGTACTCCCCAAAGGAAATCGCGAAACAGCGCCACCTGACTCCAGCCACCATCGAAAAACACCTGGCCGGCCATATCGAAAACGGCGCAATAGCCATTACTGCACTTATTCCCCAGGAAAGATCAGTATCGCTTGCCCGGCAGATTGCAACCATGCAGGACTGTAGCAAAAAAGAAATGAAAGAGCAGCTTCCTCCGGAAACATCCTATGGTGAGATAAGCTTTGTCCTGGCCCACCTTAAATACCTGGCCTCCACCGGCCGGACGCAATGAAAAAAAGGAAACACGCATGCAACAGCCATCACTGCATATAATCGGCATCCTTCACGGCGATATCAGAAAACTTGAAGATGCACCAAAAAACTTTAGTGAATCTGACAGGGTAGGAACCATAGAATTGTATCCGGAATATCTTGATGGCCTGGATGGCATCTCTCCGGGCCAGACCATAGTTGTTCTTTTCTGGCTGCACCGGTCAAATCGTGATGTGCTGAAAGTCTACCCTCGAGGCGACAAGTCGAGAGGACTGCGCGGCGTCTTCTCCACTCGGAGTCCGATGCGGCCCAACCCCATTGCAGTATCGGAGTTGAAAGTTCTGTCTCTTGAAAATAACAGGATAACCGTCTCCGGCCTCGATATTCTCGACGGCACTCCAGTGATCGACATAAAAAAGAAGATATCTCCTAAAGCTTAACCGTTTTATTCTGCCGTTATTCTCTCATAAATGAAATCATTCAACAATCTGCAGGAAGATTTCATCATACAATTTACGATATCCTGGAATGGCGCCATCATCGAGCCATCTCTCATACGACTTGCGGTATCGCTCCGTGGGTCTATGTTGCAGTAATATTGCATTGATTTCTTCAATGACCTTTTTTCCCCACTCGTTTTTGGAGCAGGCGACATAGCTCAGCCAGGAATCATAACCTGATTGATTCTCGGCTATGGTCAGCGTCATTATCTGGTCCCGAATGCCCAGCCTTTCCGCCTGGTACAGTGTTTCATCAGGTAAACCAATTAACCCATCCAGGCGGTCATGCTTCAACATTTCAAAAAAGTTCAGGGAAAGCTCGTACCCCTCGTAGGAGAAAACATTCTCTTCTGTTCCATGGAGATCGAGAATTTCATCAATCTGTTTCCCGTAGGACCGTCTCTCGGCTCTGCCGATAATAAGATTCTTCTTCAATACATCTTCAAGTCTAACAACTTTTGTACTCCCGAAAGCTTCAAATTTATCCTTGTTGATAACAATCACAGCAGGAAGGGTAAAAAAACTGGGAAGCGAGTAGTAAAGGAATTCTTCTCTCTCAGGAGTCTTGAACAAGCCGACATTGCACGCTTTTCTACCATCCTTGAACTCCTGGTAATGCCTTGTGATATTGGCAATAATTCTCTCATGATTATATTGAGGCAGGTTTTCGGTAATAATGTCGGTCACAATGTCCTCATAGCCCTGACCGGCAAATTCACCCTCATGGATAAAAAAGGGTGGCGCCACCGCCTCCATCCAGCTGATGGTATCCTTCGCCCAGCCGGAACCCGGCAGGCAAACCAGTATCACGATAAGCAGCAGTGTCCGACATGAAAAAACGTATCCAGTCATCTTTTCACCCATGAGTCTTTCCTACAGCATTCTTTACACCACCTGTACAGGTCCACGCAGAAACCCGTCAAATGTATGCCCATACTATTTGCGCAACTCTTTATATACAGTCTTGCCAAGTTCAGCAATAGTAAAAGGTTTTGATATAAATGCGCCTGCCCCTTCAGCCAGAGCAGCTCTGACATCTTCACTTTCAGAAAAACCACTCACAATGATAGCCTTCTGCTCAGGATGTATCTGCAAGATCTGCTCATAGGTCTGTCGTCCATTTATGCCTGGCTCCATCAGCATGTCGAGAAGCAGGAGATCAGCACTTTTTTTTCTCATGTACTCCACAGCCTCCTCACCACAACGAACGGCATCAACGGTATAGTTAAGGGAGGCCAGCAGTTTCACGGCAATTTCGCGCTGCTGCGGCTCATCATCTACCACCAGGATACGCTCCCTCTCTCCCTGAAGAGCACGCCAGTCGCACTTCTCCTCCTCCTGAATAAAACTATCACTTTGCTCAGCAGGAAAAAGGAGCTCAAAAGTTGAGCCGGCTGAACTGCTCTCCAGATTCACGGCACCGTCGTGATCGGTAACGGTGTTATACACAACAGTCAACCCAAGTCCGGTACCGCTGCGTCCCATTACTTTTTTTGTATAAAAAGGTTCAAAAATATGTGGCTGATCTTTTTCATTGATCCCAGGGCCAGTATCGGTAACGGCTAGTACTACATACAGTCCTTTGCGCAAAGAGAGGATCATCGCTTCTTCGGTGGAGAGATCTCTCAGCTCACTGCGAATTTCTATTTTCCCTTGGCCTTCAATCGCCTCTACCCCATTTAGAACCAGATTCATCAAACATTTGCGAACATGGACGGCTGAGCAGGATATATATATCGCCTCTTCCTGTAATTTCAGTACAAACTCTATCCGGTTGTACTGTCCTTGCAGCTGTTTATACTCAGGAGAGCTGAGATATTCCGCTACAATCTCATTGATGTTTTTCTTTTCTCTGGCCGCCGCAACACCTCGTGCTACCGTCAGCAGATCAGAAACCACATCGGCAGCCGCTAGACCTGAACGGCGTATCGCATCAATCTTTGGACGAAGCGGGTTATCCTGCTCCAGGTCCATCAGAATCAACTCCGGATAGGTAACAATACCCGATAGAATATTATTGAGATCATGTGCAACACCGCCGGCCATCAACCCGATGGCTTTCATCTGCTTGGCGCGACGCAACTGTTCTTCAAGCTCATGTCGTTCCGTGATGTCAACGGCTACAAAACGTGCTCCTGTAACAGTACCGTCCTGGAAAATTGGAGCAGATCTAACCAAAACGGGAAAAGGAGACTGGTTGTCCGGACCGGCAAGAAATTCCCTGAGCCCCTGCGATTCTCCTCGAACAACCTCTTCAAAGTAATGAAGCGCGCTCTGACGCTGCTCGACAAGTATGACGGACACCCAAGCTCCACCATACTGTGTTCCGTTTCCCATTCCAAGTCGCATGTGTGCCATCTGGTTGGCATAGAGCACCCTGCCGTCCCTGTCAGTCTCCCAGACCATCTCGGGCAACAGGTTGACAAGATCGTGAAAACGTCGTTCACTCTCCTGCAGATTCCTGGTTCGCTCCTGAACCTGTCGCGCCAGATCCCGCCTGTTATGAAAGAGTCCAGCAAGCAGATTCCCCAGAAGCACAACGAAAAAAATAACAACGCCGCCATAGAGAAGAGGATAGACGGTTCGCACATACTGCTCCCCCTGGAGCAGGCCGATATCTCTGTCGTTATGATATATTTGCGTCTCAAGTTGTTTTGTGGATATCAGGTGAAACTTTTCCAGGAGTCTGTCCAGATAACCGATCTCTTTGTTTTCCAGGGTTACAAACTCACGCCCCTGCGGTTCTCTCACGCGAAGAGTCTTGTAGTGGTCCCGCGTCAAGGCAAGACGGAGATAGACTCTGGCATTGTCTTCATTAAAGGCCCAGACATCACCGGATATAACCTTGGCATGATTACTGAATTTTTCTCTATCAGCCGATCTCTCAAGCGAAACATACCCGTAGGCAAAGCCGAAGAAGAGAACAAAAAAAAGAGAGCAGCTTAGAAATAATCGCATGTATTTCAACTCAAAAGGCTGTGTATAGTTCTGGACAGCATAAAATACTCAATCACAACTCAGGCTGCCGGTTCGGGACAATGTGCTCTGCCACACCATAACTTCACGACATACAATGAAAGCATATGCATATTCTCACCATTGAAGTGAGCCAAGGTCAATGTAAAAGACCTTATCTTCCCGCAAAACGAAAAGGTAACATGGGAATATACTTTACTTCTTAATTTAAGCCAATTGGCTTTTTAAGGAAATCATTTATCTGCGGAGAAGAAAGTCAATCAGACTCCGAAGAGCTTCCTCCGGGAATCGTATACTTCTTCTGTATCGTTTTTTTCGGATAGAGCATCGCGGTGATCTTCGGTGCCAGCTCAAAGAGCAGAATACCGATTACGGCAGAGGAAAGGATGAACACTCCACTGAAAAGACGTATGGTATCTGTGGCCAGAGCGGCTATGATTACAGAGAATTCACCGCGCTGCGTAAAGGAAAGGCCGGCGCGAAGCGCCACTTTACCTGAGAGACCATACATCCTGCCGCCAAAATAGCCGACCACAATTTTAGCCGCGATGGACCATATCACAAGTGTTATCAGCAATGCCGGCAAAGGCACTCCATCACCAAAGGTAATGGTTGTGCCGAAATAGAAAAAAAACAATGGAAGGAGCAAATCGCGGATTGGCAGAACAGCATTTCCGAGATGCTCGGTGCGGCGCACTTCGGCAAGGATTATACCGGCTAGAAATGCCCCAAGAACTTCAGACAGACCCAGCATCAAAGCCAGACCGCCGTAGGTCAGGGCAACACCAACCACCAGGAGAATAAAAGAATCATGACTTAAATATTTATCGACAAAATTGCTCAACCGACTGAAAATTACATTGCCGATGAATACCGCGCCTATGAGCAAAACTACTATTTTGCCGATGATAAATACTAAGGTAAAGCCGGTCAGGGTTGTTCCCGCAGTTAACCCCACAAGAACAGCAACGACCACCGGGGCCACAATATCCTCAAAAATCAACAGCGCCAGAATAAACTCAGATTCCGGATTTGCCATACGTTTGGAGCTCTCGAGAATCTTTGCGGTTATAGAAGAACTTGTGGCATAGACAACACCACCTATAAGAAAAGCGGTGATCCACTCCAACCCGAAGAGCATGCATATCAGCATGGTCAAAAACAGATTCAGAAAAACATCCAGAATGCCGGCAGGAGCAACCTTTGCCGCAATTGTGGCAAGCCGCCGTATAGGGAACTCCATCCCCAGCATGAAAAAAAGCAGGACAATACCAACCTCCCCAGCAAGGTAGAGTAGAGAATGATCGGAGAAATACCCACCCAGAATTGTCCCAAGTAGTATATAGAGGACAACACCGGGAATTCGGAACTTCATACCGAAAAAGCCCACCAGAAAGAGCAGGATGAAAATACCACCGGCTATGAATATCACAGGGAAATAGATGTCCCCCATCAATATTCTCCCTCTTTGGTCGCTCCTACGGCTAACTTTTCGAAAGTGGCAATCTGGTTTTTTTTGCCAGCCACCATGACGGTATCACCCGCCCGTAACACAAAGTCCACATCGGGACTGACGGTCATTTCATCACCATGCATCACCGCAATGATTGAGGCACCAGTCAGCGTGCGAATACGAGACTCGGCTATCTGCTTGCCGACAACCGGGGATTCGGCCGTAAGTTTGATCCATTCCATAATCAGCTGATTCTGGAATATTCTCATCTTTTCATCATCAACAGGCTGATACGTGGCTCCGAGAAGTTGAGCACCCAATTCACGGGTTTCCTCACCAGTCAGAGATATGAAATAGTCGGCCTCATCTTCATCACTCTCTTTGAAAAAATAGAGATCGCGCTTGCCGGAATGGTGGACGATTACTACAATTTTGTCATCATCCGCAGTCTGCATGGAGATCTTTTTGCCTACACCCGGCAGATCGCACATTTTCATTTCCACAATAACACCTCATAGTTGGGGTTGACTCTCTGTCGCATTACTGTAAACCAGGTTTCTGGAAAAACCAACACTAAGAGTCAGCTCCCCGGCGAAAATATTGCAGACTCAGCCGGAAAAGGAAACGACAGAAGCAGGAGACTCTAGCGTTCGTATTTCCCCACCGGCGCCAGATATATGGTAAACTGCTCTTCTCCGTCAAGCTGGAGCAGATCATCCATGGCCTCCTGATCATAGGCGGCAACCGCACAGGTCCCTGCGCCGATTGCTTCGCAGGCAAGATAGAGGTTCTGGCAGACGTGGCCGGCATCGAGCAGGATAACTCGATGAGCTGCCTGCAGATAACGCCACTCCATGCGATAGGGTATAGTGGTCCAGAGAAAAACGACGGCGCTGTCCGTCACGAATTTCTGGCCGAAAACCGCCTGGGTCAACTTTGCCTTCATATGTGCATCGGTCTCCCTCAGCAAAACCAATGCATCGGAAAGCGGCAGATAACGATACAATCCAGGCATGAGTGATTCTACACGATGAATGAACAGATAGGTTTCAAAGCTATGCCGTGCTCCGGCCGAGGGCACCGTGCGCAAATGCGCTCTGCCCATACCAGGTATTCTCCTGCCCTGTGTAGCCCAGAGCAACATGGCGAGTTCTTCGATGGAAAGTGCATCGCTGTTGAAGTTCCTCCTGCTGCACCTGGCACCAATAGCTTCAACCACATCTTTTCCTTGCAAAGCAACACTCCAGGCCCTTTTCTCCGGCAGGCTGATACGCGGCAGATCCGAATCAACCGGTACTTCCAGTGGCGGCGCTGGAACGCCCCGATGCTGGTCGCTGGTGCGGAAATCAATGCTTTTTCGCACGCTGTCCTTAAGAAAACTGCGGAATTTTTTCATATCATCCATAGCAAATCCAACTGCCTGAAACAGCAGGCCTCCTTTCTTTGGTAAAATATTCAGTGCTACCGCCAACCACCTCGATATATATTTGGATTATTTGAATATCATGGTCCATTTTAAAACATTTTCCTGATTACCCCTGAAACTCAGCGTCGTAATTTTAAGGGTTGCTGATCTTTAGGGGTAATCAGAAACATTTTTGTTTTTCAGTTATACCCTTTGCGACCAATTTTTCCTCAAATCTGGTATATGTGAGAACAGTCACGATCAACACAAGTCAACAAGCAATATTTAACTTTCTCATTTTTGCATGCAATGGCTCTCATAAATATCGGCAGCATCCTGCAAGCCTCCCTTCGAGCATTTGCGAAAACTCCTCCTGGTGGCGGCGTGGTCCTCTCCTCCTATAAACGAAACAGAAAAATTGCCCTGCTGAAAAAAGAGGCTGATCGGTGTATCCTCAGGGAAGATGGATACATAACCGAGGAAATGGAGTTGCAAACCACCTCTTTGGAAAAAGAGCTGCGCAGCAGAATAAAACGGGAATTTCCGCGCAGCAGAAAGGTGCGGCTCTATAGATTCACCGACGAAACAGAACTCGATCTTACATATCAAAAAATATAGCAACCACGGTCTGAAGAGTATGTAATAGTGGCATCTTCTATACGACGACAGCAAAGGTCTCTACTTAATCTGGTATGCAGACAATCAGTCCGGATTTCAACCCGGAAAACATCATCCCGTCTGTCGATCCATGTGATCGTTTATTTTCACTTCCCGTAATACTAAAAAGAAGAAAGAGCATGTATCCATAACTTCCAGATACATTGGATCTCCTGGAACCGGGAAATTGTAACAAGCCCGGGGAAAGTCCGATGTATTCCAGCGCTTGCAGGTAAAATCGTCAGATAGGTAGCGGCAGGTTTTGTATATAAAGGAACCATAGACGCCTTTTTCGGCAAAACCTGCCAGATAGTCATTCCACTCGAGATCCAGGCAGAGCATGCGGCAGCATAAGGCCCGGCAGCGTTCGTAGTCACATGTCCCACGTCGTTCCAGGAGAAGAGTCCGGCCCTGCCTTTCAACAAGATATTGAGGCGGGGAAGAGGAAATTTTCTCTAAAGGTTTTACGGACCTGAGAAATTCCAGTGAAACGCTGTCAACCTCGTCACGCTGCACATACCCTCCCGCTCAATAGATTTGCAAAGAATTGATCCTCTATCTTTGATAATAGTAGCAGAGTAATTTCCCAGATGACAAGGGAAGAGGGAAAAAATAATACATAACCAGATGGACGCATTTTCAAAGGATGGTCAATATCGTGACCTGCCCAAATCTGGATTTCTCACCAGCCGAAGTTGCAGTGGATGCGAGGTGTGAAACAAAGTACTCCAGGATCATGCACCCTGCTTCAGCAGCGCTCCAGGCACGGTACGATCGGCCGGCTTTCGGCCTAAATCTGCACATACCTTGCTCAAGTAGTTACCGTGATGCATTCATCAACCTGTATCCCGCCCCACCAATAACCAGAGCCAGAATGAAGAAAGAGAGGAACATATCCTTCTGAACTGCTCCCCAGATGATATACATCGAACCGCATCCGGCAAGCAACGGCGCAATAAAACGGCCGAACATCCCAAGGTCGGTAAACGTCCGCATGACCCAGATGTAGATAGCAATATAAATCAGATAGAGAAAAGCAATGGGAAGTTCGGATATATCCATAAACCCGCCCCACCAGCCTGCAAAATTGCCATACCAGACCATGAGCCAGAAACAGGACAACACCATCCCCAGAATTCCTGAATACAGAGTGCTGTTAGTTTGGATATTTACCTGCTTGAAAAACTCCGCTTTGGGGCCGAGATCACGCAAAGCGATGGAAAACATCCCTCTGCTTGACCCCATTATCAGACCGTTGAGGGTTCCAAGGCAGGAGATAACCACAAAAACTGTCAGGGCAGTTCCGGCAACCCTGCCGAAAATGAGGGATATTACCTCAACCGGAGCATTGTCGCCAGCGGCAAGCACCTGAGCGTTTGAAAGAACGCCGGAGATACCGAGATAGTAGAGCATATACACTGCCGCCACGATAACGGTGCCAACCAGCAGTGCTCTGGGCAGGTTTCTCTTGGCATCTTTGATTTCAGCATTGATGGAAGTCGCGATAATCCACCCTTCGTAGGCAAAAGCAGTTGCCAGAGTAGCAACCGCCAGCCCTCCACCCGACACAGCCTCGGCACTGTGGGTAAAACTCTCCAGAGTCTGACCACTGAGGACACCGCTGATCCCTCCGACAATGGCGACGAGCACCAAAGGAACAAGTTTGATCACCGTCGCCGACACCTGCCACATCCCAGCGAGCACAGGAGAGAGCAGATTGAGAAGGAAAAAGAAAATCAGGTAGCCGTAAGCCAATGGCCACAGTCCTTTTTCCAGTCCCAGCAGACTAATACTGTAGTTTGCCGAAACCCAGGCAAGAACAGCGACCAGTGTCGGATAGTATATAAACGTCATGAACCAGGCGACAAGGTAGCCGCCCTTTTCCCCATACGCCGCCTCGAAATAGTCAACCACACCGTTAATCCTTTCAATACGGGCTCCTATATTGGCAAACACATAGGCGGTAATAATCATAATAGCCCCGCCGATCCCCCAGGCCAGCATAGCGATGGGCAGACTGCCCCCAGCCGCCTTGAGAACATCATCCGCTTTGAAAAAGACACCAGAACCTATAACTATACCGACAACCATTGCGGTCGCCGTCCAAAAACCATATTTGCGCTGCAGCTGCTGCATTGCCTGCACCTTTTTTCGTTATTCTGTATTTGCTTTCTTCACCCAGATGAAACTAGGGAAATGGAGTCGGAGCTCATTTTCCCGGCTTCTTCCCAATATGCCCAGCAAGAACGCAGAAAGCTAAAAATGCAAGCAGCCTTCTGCCCCAATCTTTTCCAACCTGCCATCGGGCCAGAGCAACCTATCTTTTTTTGCCTGCTCTTTCAAGTGAATTCAGGTTTCTCGACATCTGACTTCACAGCCAGCCACTGCCTTGGGAGAAAAATGCCCACCCTTGGCCCATCCTCTCTCTTTTTGCTTTCTGCGTGG
>JAZBNU010000242.1:0-4829 GCA_036350815.1 Desulfopila sp. | reverse complement strand
ATATCTGTTATATATAATTCCCTGAAAATTGAGTTTTCTGTTTTTCATGATTT
Source organism: Desulfopila sp. (assembly GCA_036350815.1). Lineage (GTDB taxonomy): Bacteria > Desulfobacterota > Desulfobulbia > Desulfobulbales > Desulfocapsaceae > Desulfopila_A. The sequence continues at coordinate 4,776 of JAZBNU010000242.1, read as the reverse complement.
CAAGAGCCGAGAGTGTGTGGTTGATGGAACCAAGTCTGGCACAGCTGACCAGCAGATGGGTATAACACTGCCCGGCAAGATAGTCGGCGAGAAGATAATCCCGCTGCAGCGGAACCATCAGGCCTCCGACCCCCTCCAGCAGGACATAGTCATAGTCTGAGGCCAGTTTGCGGGTAGAGGCTGTGATAAGATCACAATCGATATGTGCGTTCTCCAGTCGGGCGGCCAGATGGGGTGAACAGGGCTCCTGAAATACATAGGGACAGGTCAGACCGTCCACATCCTCCTGCTGCAAATCCATCCCCATCAGTTTCCTGTGAAGCAGAATGTCCTGCGACACACCAGTGCAGCCGGTCTGGCATATTTTCTGAGTTATGACCCGATATCCCTTTTCCAGGAGAAAACGCCCTATCAGTCCGGTTGCTATGGTTTTGCCGACATCAGTATCAATCGCCGTAATGCAGATGACTTTGCCCTGTAGCATTTTTCCGGTTCCTACCCTTTTTTGGAGGCGACGATATACGAACTCATATAGGTCACCGGTACACCCGACTCGCCACCAAATTTCTCGACATATTTCTTCTCAAATTCCCGCAGAGCGGATGGTGTCCAGCGATGCTCCCGCACGCCGCCGACTCCAGTGGCCTGCAGATGACGCAGCACCTCTCTTGGAGAAGTGAAGAACAACTGCTCTCTTATGCTTTCTTCTTCTTCGATGTCAAAATGCTCTCCTAGCATATCCAGAAGAGTGCCGACAGTCTTGTACTCAAGTCCAATTCCCGTAACCGTTTTAAACTCCATAAGCGTGCCCGGGCCAAAAATGGAAAAGACCAATAGACCTTGGGAATGCAGCGAAGAAGCAATCTTACCAAAAAGTGAAGACAGATCAGTCAGCCACTGGAATGTGGCACTGGATATAACCAGATCAAGCTCTGATGGAAAAGCTAGCCTTTCAATATCACCGAACATCCCGACAATCTCGACCTCGCTTCTGTCTCCAAGGCGCCTGATGACATCATCATAAAAATCAGGTACAAGGTCGTTGAGATAGAGTTTCTCCACAGGATGCGTGTCCAGAAGCATCTCAGTTAAACCTCCGGTGCAGCAACCGATTTCCAATACCTTACCATAGCGAACGGAAGGATAGGACGTCAGTTTCTCGACAAGCCTTCTGCCAACGCCTCTCTGAATATCTGCATGCAGGTCATAGGTTGTTTTCCCTCTGAGAAAACTGCGGGCAATTTTTTCTTTATTGACAGTCTGTAGTTTATCCATTCTTCAACTTCAGGAAACGATACTCTCGATAAGATTATCCCAGCTTGTCCAGCGATAGAAAGGGAAATGCGGTTCGTCGATGGTCTTGACATCACTTGAACGCCAGAACTGATGCTGATTCTTGCTTGGGAAGATACGGTCTTTGCTGGAAATCAGCACATGGCTATACATAGACCGCACTTCTTCTTCCTGTTCAGCTTCCTGGAGGATAGTCTTCAATTCACATTTCTGGCTGTTCAGGCTCCGTTTTGGCTGATTTTCCAGGAAAACATCAAGGTGGCTGCCCGGTCTGCACATTCTCTGATAAAACTTAGCACGAGCAGTACTGCTGAAATTGTCCAGAGTCGCTTTAAAGACGGCGGGAGGAATACCGTATTCATCATTGACAGGACAGAGTGTTCCGTTACAGGCAATCCTGAATGTAAAACAACCTGCGCTTTTTGCAAACATTCTCTGCCCATAGCTAACTCCCATTGACCAGCTCAAGAGGATAAGGCTGCGGTAGCTACGACGTAATTTCTCGATATCAGGTCTTCCCTCTTTCTCCCTGAAATCAGAACATATAAGAACATCATACGCTCTTGCGGCAAGAGGGACGAAAGGCTGTTTGTCCATGCCCCAGCCGTTGCAGAAAAGAATAAGAGAGTCACCCTCGTGACGAAAAAGCCACTCACTTCTCATGCATTTCTCAGCCGTTCTTGGTTAATCCTGATCCGTCGGGCAAGTTCAGCCAGATCATCCCAATCCATGTCGGCAGTGAGAGAAAGTCGAAATCTGGCAGTACCTTGAGGTACTGTCGGAGGCCGCACCGCAAAAATTAGATAGCCATCTCGCTGCATCTCCTCAGCCATATCAACAGTCAATTGATTATCACCTAATATAACGGGGATAATATTGGTCGAACCATCACTGCGCAAACCATTTTTTTCAAGCTCAAGGCGCAATAGGTCACTAAGTTGCTTCAGTTTCTGCCGCTGTGCCTGCATCTCCTGGATTCGATTGAAAACAAATAGATTCCAATGTATTACCACCGGCGGCAAAGCGGTTGTAAAAATCAATGATCGACTGAAGTTTACAAGGTAGTCGTAGATTTCCTGGTGACAGACCACAAAGGCACCCACCGAACCGCAGGCCTTGCCGAAAGTCCCCACCAGAAGGTCTATATCGTCGATAAGACCATACTGTTCTGCCTTACCGAGACCTTTTGCGCCATATAGTCCCACAGCATGGGCTTCATCGACATAGAGAAGACAGTCAAACCTCTTCTTGATATCCACCAGACGATGTAAATCTGCTTCATCGCCATCCATACTGAAAACCGATTCCGTTACCACAATAACCCTGTTGTAGTGCTGCCTTTCCTTCTCAAGAATAGCGTATAAATGCTCATAATCGGCATGGCGGAAACGTTTATGAGCAGCTCTGCTTAGGCGGAGACCGTCATGAATTGAAGCATGATTGAGCTTGTCGGAAAGGATCAAATCGGATTTACTGGTAAGCGCCTGCAATATGCCGATATTGGCATGATACCCTGAATTAAAAAGCAGGCAGGCAGGTCTCTGATAGGCCAGGCAGAGTCTTTCTTCAAGCAGATGAGAAACTTCATTATCACCGCTCAAGAGTCTTGAGGAGGCAGCGCCAAGTCCAAAACTCTCCAGGATATCCAAGTCATTAAGGCCGGCGTAAAAAGCGCGATGCAACTCCTTATCTGCGGCGATACCGAGATAGTCATTCGACGTCAGATTGAGAAGTGTCCTCTTCTGAAACTCAACCCGACACCCGTCTCGATTACGCAGAGGGCGAAATGTGCGCAGGCTGCCCTGCTGAGCCAGGGTCTGCAGCTCTTCGCTGTAGTGAGTTTTCACAATTTTCCCTCAGTGGCAACAACCTTGACGACGGCTTCCGTCAGTGTGTCAATGTCCTCAGAGGACATGCAGTACGGCGGCATGAGATAGACAAGTCTGCCGAAAGGCCGTACCCAGACACCGTGGTCCACAAATTTTTTCTGGATAACAGCCATGTCAATCGGAGCAGCAAGCTCCACTACGCCTATGGCTCCAAGCACCCTCACGTCGATGACATGATCCATCTGCAGACAGGGCTCAAGCCCTTTTTTCATGCTTTTCTCAAGTTCTTTAACCTCCCGGCGCCACATTCCCTGCTTCAACAGCCCAAGTGAAGCTGCAGCGACAGAGCACGCCAGGGGATTTGCCATAAAGGTTGGGCCATGCATGAAGACATGGGGAGCACCGGAGGAGATGCCCTTCCCTACCAGATCAGTCGTCACAACTGCAGCAAGAGTCATATAGCCGCCGGTAAGGGCTTTGCCGAGGCACATTATATCGGGTACCACCCCGGCATGATCACAACCGAACAGCTCGCCGGATCTGCCAAACCCAGTGGCTATCTCATCGGCAATAAAGAGTACATCATAATGATCACAGAGTTGACGGACCCGTCGAAGATACTCCGGGTGATAAAAGCGCATCCCCCCTGCTCCCTGAACGGTCGGTTCAAGGATAACACCACAGAGCTCCCGGTGCCGGGTCTCCATACAGCGCCGCAACGAGGATATATCATCTTCATTCCAGCTGTCGTAATATCCCACTTCGGGTCGTTCGGCGAAATAATATTGGGGCAAAACACCGTGGTATATCTGATGCATACCGGTTATTGGATCACAGACGGACATGGCATGGAAAGTATCGCCATGATACCCGGATTTAATGGTGAGAAATCGGTTTTTATTGTTTTTGCCAAGGGCATAATAATATTGCAGAGCCATCTTCATGGCTACTTCAACAGCAACGGAACCCGAATCGCACAGAAAGACTCTTTCCAGTCCGACAGGGGTCATATCAACAAGCAGCCTCCCCAGTGCTACGGCAGGTTCATGAGTTATTCCTCCGAACATGACATGGCACAACGAATCAGCCTGCTTCTTTAACGCCTCGATAAGAACAGGGTGATTGTAGCCATGTATTACAGCCCACCAGGAGGACATTCCATCAATTATTTCCCGACCGTCCCGCAGCCTGAGGCGCACTCCATCGGCAGATACGACCTCATATACGGGAAGAGGAGCTTCAATAGAGGTATACGGATGCCAGAGATGTTTTTGATCAAACTCAAGGATTCTATCCATTCCTTTTACCCTTCAGAACAAAACCGCATTCGCCAATGTTCTGCAGATCCTGTTCGAGATTATTGCCCGAAGTGGTAAGGTAATTTCCAACGATTGCTCCGTTTGCCCCAACCTTGAAGCATTGATACTGGTCATCTCCCAACTGAGTGCGCCCACCGGCAAGCCGCACCACCGCATGCGGATTTATGAACCGAAATACAGCAATACAGGTGAGAATGTCGGCAATCGGCAGCGGTTCCAAATGCTCAAAAGGAGTGTCGGCAATAGGCGTCAATACGTTCATAGGGATAGAAAGCACTTCAAGTTCCCGCAACTCAAAGGCAAGTTCGAGCCGTTGTTCAAGGGTCTCACCCATT
>JAZBNU010000241.1:0-8489 GCA_036350815.1 Desulfopila sp. | reverse complement strand
GGGTGGACCTGGCCGCCCATTGGTACGAAGTCATCGTATCCACGTACAAAGATTGCACCTTGTGGACAAATCTTAACACAGGAATAACATTCCCAGCATGCGTCCGGCTCCTGATTATAAGCCAACATCGATTCAACGTTCAAAACCATCAGATCGTTGGGACAGATGTACATGCACGCGGTTTTGTCTCCACCCTTGCAACCGTCGCATTTGGAAGGATCTACATAACTTGGCATTAAACTACCTCCTCAGTTAGTTTTAACTGTTGTGACCCTGCCCTTGCAGGATCCACTTAACCTATTAACACTTAACAATACAACTTAAAAATAGTCCTGCTTTCAGCTTTTTCATTCAAGGCCAGCAAGCGCTAACCAACCGTTTTTTCTCTATATAAATTATACTTGATGAGCCTGAAAAAAAAATGAACGGCGACTCATTTTTCAAAACTGACTTATAATTTGTTAGCAGGATATTGTCAAGCAAATTCAACACAAATACAGATTGCTTCAGTCATAGTTTTGCCGCACAAGTACTTCACGCGGTTTAGAGCCGTCTGCCGGTCCGACAATGCCCTCTCTTTCCATCCGCTCAATCATCCGCGCCGCTCTGTTGTACCCTATCCGTAAACGTCTTTGAATCATAGAGATGGAAGCACCACCAGCTTCGCAAACCACCGCAACTGCTTCATCATACCTGTCGTCATGATCCTCGTCACCTCCCGCGGCATCATTCTCACCGCCTCCTTCCACCTCTTCTATAACTGATTCATCATAGGCGGCTGCCCCCTGTTTTTTCCAGAAATCAATAAGTGCAGCCGTCTCTTTTTCTGAAATATATGCTCCATGAATTCGTTTCAGCGCACTACTGCCCGGCGGAAGATAGAGCATATCGCCCGCGCCGAGAAGATGCTCAGCGCCTGATGTATCGAGAATAGTCCGGGAATCGACTTTCGAGGAGACTTTAAAGGAAAGACGGGTTGGAAAGTTGGCTTTAATGAGGCCTGTCAAAACATCAACCGAAGGCCGCTGGGTTGCGAGGATGAGATGGATACCGGCAGCACGGGCCATTTGAGCCAAACGCGCAATCGCGCCTTCCACATCCTTGGAAGCTACCATCATCAAATCTGCCAGCTCATCGACAATGATAACGATATAGGGCATTTTTTCTACTGCTGTCTCATTATAGCTGTGAAAGCTTTTCACTTTCGCTTCCTCCAGCATGCGATAGCGACGCTCCATTTCCCGCACAGCCCATAAAAGTGCCCTGGACGCCAGTTTAGGCTCCACAACTACAGGGTGAAGAAGATGGGGTATACCCTCATACCCGGAAAGCTCAATACGTTTGGGATCAACCATTAAAATACGGACCTCTTCCGGTGTAGCATTAAAAAGAATAGAAGCGATGATGGTATTGATGGCGACACTTTTCCCAGCTCCAGTCGCTCCGGCAATCAGAAGATGCGGCATTTTAGAAAGATCCGCCAGAGCTGTATTACCAACAACATCGAGACCAAGAGCAATGGTCAGTTTGCTGTTGCTTTGCCGGTAAACATCAGATGCAAGCAAATCACGGATATACACAATTTGCCTGTCGTCGTTTGGTATTTCTATTCCAAGAGCAGCCTTTCCAGGTATGGATCCAACAACCCGAACTGACTGGGCTTTCAGCCCAAGTGCGAGGTCATCTGCCAGACCGGCAATTTTATTTATCTTTATGCCGGGTGCTGGAGAATATTCATAGGTGGTAACAACAGGACCTGGTGAGATACCGACGACACTGCCGGACACTCCGAAGTTTTTTAACTTCTGCTCAAGCTTCTTGGAAATTTTGTAATACGTTTCCTTGTCGACCTCCTTCTTAACCTGCTCATTCTTGTTCAGCAGGGAAAGAGGTGGAATTTTCCAGTCTCCACGAGCCACCGGGGCAAGAGAGAAATCTCCTTCAGTATCTTCTCCTGTGCTGGAAACCGGTTCTTTGAGCAATGGCTCTGGAACGGGCGTGACCCCGGGTTTTTCGAGATGACGTTGTTCAGGAACTTCACTTTTACCTTTTGTCCTGGCTCTTTGAGCGACACCCGCTTTGTTTCTCCTTCTGAATATCAAGGAAAAAAGGAAACGGAAAAAGCCTCGCACCAATCGCCATACCAATGCAAAAAGGCTATAGGGAGAAAACTGGGTAGAGAGCATCAACGAAATAAGAAAAAGAAGAGCGAGAGTCAGAACTGTACCGGGACCGCCGACAATAGCACTCATCAGAGAAAAGACATATTTCCCGAGAAATCCGCCTGTATCGATAAAGCTCTGTTGATACAGGGAAAGAGAAGACAACAGGGCGCAAAAGGAAATAACGGCGCAGGTTATTCCAAGCGTCACCTGCGGCAGCCTCTCAAAGGACATATTAGGACTGAAAAAGAGCAGAGAAAGGAGCAGGACAAGAAAGGCGAGCATATATGCTCCCCATCCGGTGAACCCCAGAAGAAACTGAGCTATAAGCTGACCAATCTCTCCGCACCAGTTACCGCCAGTGGCAATGGAATGTGAAAAGAGGCTTAAAAACAAAAAGATAGAAAGGAAAATACCCAAAACAGCCACAAGTTCCTGCCTGAGACTGGGGCGAGATGCACCGTTTGCCTGTGCCATGGTAACTAGAACTCCTGCGTTTGTCTCATCATCTTTTCATCACAACAAAGGACACTGAAGAGATGATTATAAGCTCATGAAAAGGGTCGGTAAGAACAGCATTGACTGTCGCTGCCACGCCCCGGAAGTGCAACTCAACAATACCGGTCTCTCCGGTATGACAATCGAAAGGGCAAGGTAAAATAATTACCTGCGATACTCAGGTTTAATAAGAAAACAATAAAAATGCAAGTTGTCTGTTATACTGCTTCACAAAAGGAACTTCACTCTTGAATGTGTTTGTTCACGGCATCGAGAATACCGTTGACAAAAGCTGAGGACTCTGCACTGCCGAACCGTTTAGCTATTTCAACTGCTTCGTTGATGCTCACCTGATGGGGAACATCTTCGCAATAGAGCATTTCGCAGACGGCAATGCGTAAGAGGTTACGGTCAGCATAAGCAATTCGCTCAAGTCTCCAGTTTTTGGCACACTGACGGATAAGCGCGTCAATCTGCCCGCTGTTTGCTATCGTCTGCCTGATAAGCACTAGAGCATACTCTTTTGCCTTACTGTTTACCTGGTAAAGCCCGCAAAAAAGGGCGAACCTTTCCTCAAGATCATCTGCTTCCAGAGGATATTTATGTTGAAAATCATCCTGAAAGAGAAACTGCAGGGCAGTTTCACGTGCTTTTCTTCTTGTGCCCATGAAAAACGTTACTCAAAAAAGGAAGAAGGAGCATTCCCACTGCAAGCCTGGGGATTGCTCCTTAACAGATCTTTCCCGCCGTCTTTTCAGGCAGCAGGAGAAATGAAAAATTAATTCAGATTGGTCACTAGGTTTGCCATCTCAATTGCCGCGACAGCTACCTCCGCACCTTTATTTCCGGCCTTGGTCCCCGCCCTCTCAATTGCCTGTTCTATAGTTTCAGTTGTTAATACACCGAAGAGAACCGGAACTCCGGTTTCAAGACCCACCTGAGCCGAGCCTTTAGAAACCTCGTTGACAACAACCTCAAAATGAGGAGTAGCTCCACGAATGATGACACCAAGGCAAATCACCGCATCATATTTCTGCGAGGCAGCAAATTTTTTCGCAATCAAGGGTATTTCAAAAGCACCTGGAACTCTGGCAACATCAATATCCTCCGACAAAGCGCCTGATCTGGTCAAACTGTCTATGGCTCCTTCAAGCAACTTTTCGGAGATAAATGAGTTGAAACGCGCTATCACGATCGCGAATTTTTTGCCGTCAGCCTTGAGATTCCCCTCTATCATATTCACCATCATATACACCTTTCAAAAAAATAATTGTCGATCAAGCCTAATTGTCATCAACCTGTATGAGATGCCCCATACGATCACGCTTACAGAGGAGATAATCCTTATTCTCAAGTGTAGCTGCCATCTCCAATGGGAGTCTGGCAACAACCTCTAAACCGTAGCCCTCGAGGCCTATTATTTTTTTTGGATTATTGGTAAGCAGCGCCATCTTCTTAACACCAAGGTCTCTGAGGATTTGAGCTCCAATGCCATAATTCCGCAAATCGGGTTTAAATCCCAACTTGATATTGGCTTCAACGGTATCCATCTGCTCTTCATCCTGAAGCTTGTACGCCTTCAGTTTGTTCACAAGCCCAATCCCTCTCCCTTCCTGCCGCATGTACAGAATGACTCCACGTCCTTCCTGCTCAACCATCCTCATCGCCGCATCCAGCTGCAAGCCGCAGTCACATCTGGACGAGCCGAAAACATCACCGGTAAGACATTCCGAATGTACCCGCACTAGTACCCTTTCCTCTGGATTTATATCTCCCTTGACCAGGGCGAGATGTTCATGATCATCTACTTCATTGGTATAGACAATAGCCCTGAACTCACCAGCCACCTCGGTAGGAATTCGCGCTTCAGCAGCACGCTGAATCAAGACATCCTTTTGGAGTCTATAGGCAACCAGATCAGCAATGGTAGCGATTTTAAGGTTATGTTCATCAGCAAATTTCTCCAGGTCCGGCATCCTTGCCATGGTTCCGTCTTCATTCATGATTTCGCAAATGACTCCGGCAGTTCTCACTCCGGCCAGGCGGGCGAGATCGACGGACCCTTCTGTCTGGCCGGTACGAACCAAAACACCTCCTTTACGCGCTTTCAAAGGAAATATATGCCCTGGACTGATGATGTCATATGGTTTGGCATCAGGCGCTACAGCAGCCTGTATGGTCCGGGCACGATCCGCTGCGGATATACCTGTTGAAACTCCAGTCCGAGCCTCAATACTTACGGTAAAACCGGTACCGTATGGCGACTGGTTCTGGGACACCATCATGGGCAGGTCAAGCTGTTCAATTATATCCGGACTCAGAGTAAGGCATATGAGACCTCGACCATATGTAGCCATAAAATTGATAGCTTCAGGCGTTACAGCCTCTGCAGCCATACAAAGATCACCTTCGTTTTCGCGATCCTCGTCGTCCACCAGAATGACCATTTTACCGGCTTTAATATCTTCAATTACATCTTCAATCGGACTAACAGCCATAACACTCACACATAATAGTTATTCTTTATTATTAAAAAAAACCATGCTCAGCCAGAAAACCGGCACTCATATTTCCACCGGCAGTCTGCGTATCCCCTGACCGTGCTGCCATCAGTTTTTCCACATATTTTCCTATGACATCAACTTCTATATTAACCTTACTTCCCTTTTTCAGCCAGCCCAGAGTGGTTGTCTGCAGGGTATGGGGAATTATGGAGACGGAAAACTCCTCATTGTCACATTGGTTCACTGTAAGACTGACACCGTCAATGGTGACAGACCCTTTTTCGATGATATAGCGGCTGAGCTTTTCGGCCAGCACAAAACTGAAAACAGTAAAGTCACCAACCGCCTTGATCTCTGTGACCTCGGCAGTACAGTCAATATGACCGGAGACGATGTGACCACCCAAACGATCACTCAACCGCAACGCTCTTTCCATATTAAAGCGGTCGCCGCAGTTGAAACTCCCCAGAGTTGTGCGGGAAACACTCTCAGGCGAAATATCAACAGAGAAACTACGGCCTTTTATATTGTAAGCTGTCAAACAGCTGCCGTTTACCGCGACGGATTCGCCCTCTTTGGGATCATTGAACTCAAAATCCGTCTCCAGGCGAAAAACCAGGCCTCCTCCTTGACTCTTCTTCTGCAATAGCCTGCCTGTTCCTTCAATGATTCCAGTAAACATATTCTCCATTACGATACAGTATCAGGCACCGTTTTCAAGTTCCTTTGCCTTTTCAAGAAACTCGAAGGCGGTTTTTCTATGTTTAAAATTTTTGTGGATCGAAGCAATTGTTCTGTAGGTATCCGCAGCTTTGGAAGTATTCCCTGATTTGAGGTAAATTTCAGCCATCCTCTCCAGAATGCTCACAGTACCCTTTGGATCATTATTCGCCTGGTAGATCTCAAGCAGGTCGAGGCATCTTTTGACTGCCTCCTTATACTGCTCTGTTTCCATGTAGACAAGTATAAATTGCTTGGCCAGGGCCACAAGGCTCATCGGATCCCCAAGTTTGCGGCATATTTCTTCTGCTTTTTCAAAATGAGAAAGGGCTTTGCTGTACTCTCCGCGTTTCAGACACACATTCCCCAGCTGGTTTGAGGCATTGGCAATGCCGCTCTCGTTTTTGCTTTCTTCAAAACCAAGAAGCGCATTGTGAAGAGCAACAGCTGCGGGACCTGTTTCATTCCGTTCGAGTAATGCTTTTCCTTGCTCGTATTCAACCTGAGCAGGGTCTTTGACGCCGCTTTCTCCATTTTTCCCCTTCAAGGGAGAAATGTCATTTATATTTTGCAGTGATGCTGAATTACTCATAGTATTAATCTCCGTGAATCGCTTTTATAGCCTTGGCTGCTTGTTCTGCAACATCTGTTTCGACAAAAACGCCGTCCTCCCATATCAGCAGCGGCGCTTTGTCATGAGAGAGTTCCATCAGTTGAATGGCCGCTTCCTTTGCCCGTATTCGACCTAAAAGGCGGGCAACATGGCCGCGGACCTCCGGCTTTGGATGCTTGAGAAAATGAAACAGATTGAAAAACGGGGTATCCCTTATGAGATCCGGCCTCAAGCGGGCAATTTCACCAAGCGCCCAGATAACTTGTATCTGGGTTGACTCGTCACCGAGATAGTTGAGAAGATGCTTCGTAAAAGCTCCAAAAATATCGGGCCGCTCAGCGATAACAGAGCCAAGTGTCTCTACCATTCCCCAGTTGGTCGCAGCTGAATCTGAACAGGCTTCAAAGAGCCGGTGGAGAAGTTCTGAAACCTGACCGGGATCGCGAGTTGAAACCCGCGCGCTTACCTTACCGATGAGCCATGCCATGCGCCAGCGATTTTCCTCAATCGGATCATAAAGACGTCGCTGCAGAAGCCTCAATGTTTTTTTGTCATCGAGACACAGTCCCACCAGGCCGTCAACATCACATTCTTCGGCCATACGGTTTACTGAACGTTTGTCGGCCTTCTGTTTTTTCCTGCGGGGGTCAGGAGGCGGTTCAACAGCCATCCGGTCTGAAAACACCTCATCCGAACTGGCAAAATTCCGTTCTTTTTTGTTGCTGAGCCGCTCAGCAAGATCTGACATCTCGGTGTGCAGCCGTATGAAATAGAGCACTCCCCGAGCCGGTCGACCATCTATATTTCCGGTATCCACAACCTGATGGGTAACTTCATCATAGTTTTCCACCCTGCCGGTCAGGTAGTCATCCTCAGGCAGCAGTTCCCAGGCGAGTTCGGAATTATCACCACAGGCATATACCAGCGTTTCCACCAGGGCCGCACCGACATTATGACCGGTTGCATCACAACTGTATACTGCTCCGCACTGGCAACGCCCCACCGGGAACTCATTCATTTTCCTCTGAACGGCATCACTGGCTCTTCCCACCTTCTGTCCGCAAAAAGGACACCACGGCGGCTTTTTGATTATTGTTTTCTTCATTTTCCCCTTAAAATTAGCAATCAGCTGATTGTATTCCTCTTATCACAGCTTTGCAGCTAGACTGCTTTTGAAGTTCGGGTCAACCGAATAGCCGAGCAGCTCCGCTTTTTCCATATGCTGTTTGGCCTTTTTAAAATCTTCACTGAAATAGTATGCTACGGCAAGATTGTTATGCGCCAGCGGGGAATCCGGCTCTAACTCAACTCCTTTCGATGCAGCTTTCAGGGCACGCTCGTCTTCACCTTTCATTGTAAGAACAGAAGTCAGATTCATCCATACGCTGGCGAGGTTTGGGTTATACTGCGCTGCCTTTTCATAGGATTCAATAGCTTTATCCACCTCATTACGATGCTGCTGGATGAGTCCCAGATTTGCATGGGCCTGTGCCGCTTCCGGTAGTATTTTCACAGCCCGCATGTTCAGTTCTTCCGCTTTGCCGATATCTCCTTTGCCGAAATATAATGCTCCGAGATTAATCAGGCTTTCCACGGAAAGTGGATCAATTTCCAAAGCCTTGTGCAGAGACTCTACGGCCTCTTCCACTCTGCCGGCCTTCATGTAGACAAGCCCTAAATGATGGTGTGCAACAACATTATCAGGATTTTCCTTAATGTTGCTTTCCAGCTCCTCAATTACTTTCGTTAGATCTTCCTGCAGGTTTTCAGTCATATTCCCCTCTATTCTGTAACTTTATATTCTATTGGTTTGAAGAAATGCAGCAGCACTAACAACCTCACCACCGTACCCTCCTCACCTTTACGAAAGATTCCACTTCATCGGGTTACAGCTTTGGAGTGCTGCGCCGAAAGAGCGCATACAATATAGACACCATAAGTGTTCTTGCAAGCAGAAAATCCCTCAGATTGCATCCCAATACTTCATTACAG
>JAZBNU010000240.1:0-9496 GCA_036350815.1 Desulfopila sp. | reverse complement strand
TCAAGGTGGGGATAAGGGCGAAGTACCATTTAAAGCCATACTTCATATCAAAAAAATCGGGTACCGCGTCAAGCATTGCCGGAACCATGTCGCTATACAGCAATGGTGGAAAGTACCAGCCGGTACCGCCCATGGCTTTCATGATCGCTCCCAGAGGAACGATAAAGGCGATCCCCATCAGGACCATTTGGAAAGCCGCATTATAGGTAGTTCCGTACATTCCGCCGATGGTTACATAACCGACGATCAGAGCACCGCCGCCTATGAGGGCCAGGGTGTAGTCAATACCGAAAAGCATCTGGAAAACTTTGGCAACACCAATCATCTGTCCAAGAGCATACATCAGCATTATCAGGATCATCCATATGGCAACGACATAGGAAGTCCTCAGGCCATAGCGGTCCCGAACAAACTGGGCCGGTGTGAAGGAGCCCATACGGCGCAACGGTGTTCCGTACCATAGGGTGATCAGAGGGATAGAGAGCCCAAACTGGATCCACATATAGACGAAAGGAACCTTGAGATTGAGAATCAAGGCAGTGACGCCGAGAAAGGTGGCGAGGCTCATGTAACTGGAAGCCATGCCGAGTCCGTTGGCAAGAGCGCCGACGGATCGTCCTGCGGTCCAGTAGTCAGTAGAGGTCTTGGCGGCGCGTGCTGAATACCAGCCGATGAAGTAAAAAACGATAAACGAAGCTACGACGAATATGATCCCAATTGTTGGATCTTCAAGTGCCCATTTCTGCTGTTCCATGATTATTTGCCCCTTGTCTTAGGATTCTTCAACGACGTCTTGCATCGCTTCTATTTCATCATCGAGGTCATTGGTCAGTTTCGCCTGGACGAAGGCAACTGCCATCAGACCAATCCATCCAAGAAGAACGGGAATGATGAACTGAGAGGGAAAGCCGAAGATCATGTGGTTTTGCAGGCTGGGAAGGCTTACAAAAATCAGGCCGCTGTGGCCCGTCAGCATGAGTAAAGCAGTGAATAACAAGGTGTAGCGGATTTCTTTTTTGTACGCGCTGTTCATTATCTCCTCCTTTTAATGATGATGCTGCTCCGTCTTCCCGTCGATCTCCCGTCTGCTGGCCTGCACGGTTCAGGCAGCATGGTTTCCGGCACTTCACCGGTGAGATCTGTCGTTCTCAAGAGGACGAACCTGGCGATTCACCCTGCGGGAGCTTCGAAAAACACCCGCAAAGATCCTGCTGCAAAACCACAACATAACGACCCACCGGTTCCAAACAAGGAACGGCACTTTGTTATAGTGTGGCTTGTACTCATCCCGCAGTCAGAGTAAAGATGAACTCTACGACTGCAGGAAATCCAGCTAAACGACAAAAAAGCAAAAAGTATCAAAGACCGAGCGCTCGATCATGTAGAGCGGATCGGTATTCCATGCACAGGAAGGGGACGGTTTCGTGTGCCTGGAGCAGCCGGAGGAGACTGTCCGCTCGATCTCCAATACCTGATGTAAGCAACATTCATTCGACTGAGATCTCAAAGAGCCGTTATCAATAAAGATGCATTGAACGAGCGCTCAGTCTGTGGTAGTTTAAAACCATTATATTTAGTTTGTCAATAGTTTTATATCAGCCCTCTTTATGTAAAATGGGGGCCATGCCGGGAAAGAATGGTGGTGTGCCTCCAAATTTAGGACTATACTGAGGATATTTAAATGTCGGTGCCATCGGGTGAGATTTTTTTCGCCTGACACGAGAAATGGGCCGACTGAGAGAATGGTGATCTTTAATGGGAAGAATTATTGTAAATACTGGTAACGGAAAGGGAAAAACAACAGCAGCTCTGGGACTGGCTTTCCGGGCATTGGGGCATGGGCAACATGTTTGTGTTCTACAGTTTCTTAAAGGAAAAGGTGATTACGGCGAGAGACTCTTTGCTGAAAATATCACGAATCTCGAGTGGCATATTTGCGGGAAGGGGTTTGTTTTTAATAAACAGGAGATTACGGCGGACAGGGAGGTTGCCAGACAGGGGTTTGAACTTGCCAGGGAAAAAGTACTTAGTGATCAGTTTGATCTCATTATTTTTGATGAAATTACATATTTGCCTCTTTATGGGTTTCTCGATGTTTTCGCCATTGTCGAGCTGTTACAGTCTCGACCGGAGAGACTTAATGTGGTCCTGACCGGTAGGAATGCCGACGAAGCACTGTGTGCTATAGCTGATACCGTAACCCGAATGGAAGATGTCAAACATGCTTTCAATGATGGTGTCAAGGCACAAAAGGGTATTGAGTACTGATGAAAGAGGAAGAATGATATTCTATACGGAGGTGAATTATGGGAGCGCTTGACGGAATCAGGGTCCTGGATTTATCACGTTTGCTGCCGGGTCCTTTTGCTTCAATGGTACTGGCGGATCATGGTGCCGAGGTACTGTCTTTGGAAGACAGGCGATTCCAGAAGGATGACCTTTATTTTGATGATGTTTATCGCAACAAAAAGCATATGACTCTCAATCTGAAAAGTGAAATGGGGAAAAAAATTTTTTTCCAGCTTGCTGCAGATGTTGATATTATCCTGGAGGGTTTTCGCCCTGGAGTTGTGGATCGGCTGGGGGTTGCCTATAAAGATGTCTGCAGGGTCAATCCGGCAGTAATTTACTGCTCTATAACCGGTTATGGTCAAAGTGGACCGGATGCGCAGCGGGCCGGCCACGATGTAAATTATCTCAGCCGGGCAGGGGTGCTTGACAGTATAGGAGGAGTGGGCGAGCCTCCTGCAATTCCAGCGATGCAATGTGCTGATATTGCCGGAGGAGCAATGAATGGTGTCATCGGTATTCTGCTGGCCCTTTATGAGAGAGAGAAGAGTGGAAAAGGCCAGTACATCGATATCAGTATGACCGATGGAGTCGTTCCTCTGTTGACTCTGCCCTACATCCTCGGCAAAAAAACAGGAAGAGTGCAAGGGCGCTCAGAGTCGATGCTTTCACATCGGTATGCCTGCTATAATACCTATGAGACCGCAGACGGCAGATATATCTCCCTTGGAGCAGTGGAAAACCGGTTCTGGTCTCAGCTTTGTACTCTGCTGCAGGTAGAAGAATATATTCCTCTGCAATATGATGAACATCGCAGAGAAGAGATTACTGCAAGGATACGGTTGATCTTTCAGAGTAGACCTTTGTCCTATTGGGACGATTTGCTGGCAGAGGCTGATGTGTGTTATTCAAAGATCAGTACTCTTGAGGAAGTCCTGTCCGACCAGCTTTTTTGGGACCGTGAAATGGTGGTGAACCAAAGCGAAAGAAGCGGCTCCGGTAAGACTTTTGGGGTTCCGGTCAAGCTTGGCAGGACTCCCGGGAAGGTGCGGAGTGCTCCCGTATCTTTTGGTGAATCGACCAGGGAGGTGCTTGCTTCCCTGGGGTACTCTGAAAACGAGATACACAACTTTTTTAACGCTGGTGTCGTGTAATATTCAACGCTGAATCAGGCAGGTTGTAAGGAAAAATCATGGATCAGGATTACGAACAATTTTTCGATGTTTTCACCAAAGTCAGCAAGGCAATACATGGCGGTGAGAACACACAGGAAATATTGGAACGAATAGTAACTAACATTGCTGAACTGCTGGGCGCTAAGGGCTGTATCTTCTGGATAGTGGATGAGGGCAGGCAGAGTATAACAAATAAAATATCCCATGGTTTTTCCTACAGGAGTCTGGCTGAAATTGAATATGACACCCTCATGGCTATTTTCGCGCATCAACAGGATGACTTCGTCTATATTGAGGATGCCATGTATGACAGCCGTATTCCAAATCTTGAGAGGATCGGTAAAAAGAGAGTTGGTTCTATTGAGGCAATTTTCTTTGATATCGTAAGGGATTATCGCGGAATACTTGCTGTCTACTTTACACAAACGAGAGAGTGCAGCCCTGCCGAAAAGAAAATTGTCCGTGCTTTGGGGGAACAGGGGGCTATCGCCTTGCAGAAAAGTCTGAGTTATGACGAAAAGATGCTCAACACTTTACGACAGATGGTTGAGGGATTTACTCTGGCTCTTGAGGCGAAAGATGAGCAGACTCACGGGCACTCAGTCCGAGTGGCAAAATTTGCCCGTTGTATTGCAGAAGAAATGAAAATGACAAAATCCCAGATTGAAACTGTCTACCATGGCGGATTGCTTCATGATATCGGTAAGATAGGGATGAATGATCACATTCTTGAACGTTTAGGAATTCTTGATCGCAAAGAGATGGATATGGTTCGGCAGCATCCCATTATCGGGGCGAGGATACTGCAGCCTCTTGTGTTTTTAAGTGATGTTGAGCCGCTGGTGCGGCATCACCATGAGCGATGGGACGGTACCGGTTATCCTGACGGTCTGAAAGGTACTGACATTCCTCTCGGTGCCAGGATAATGACTGTCTGTGATGCATTTGAAACCATGTTGGCGGGCCGTAAACACTTTGCCAAGATGAAACTTGAAGATGCTATTGTCAATCTTCAGCTCGGTGCAGGAAGCCACTTTGACCCTGATGTGGTTATTGCTCTTTTTACTGTCCTGGAATCCAGTCCGGAGATAGCTGGAGTCCCTCTTGCTGCTGTGAGCTGTATCAGAATACATAGACAGAGATTAAAAAATACTCAGAAAAAAGACACAACCTCTCTTTTTATTTGAGCTGATAGGGAGGATAGGGCTTTGCAGATTATGTGTTTCCGGATAGATACAGGTTAAACAACGGGCGTTATGTTGCTGCACCTCTGCGCGAAAGAGGTGTTCAAGGGGATCTTTTGACAGGAGACAGAGATGATTCTGTTGAAAAAGGCTGGACAGGGGTGGGAACGTTTTTTCGTAGCTATCGTATTGCCTACCCTGATTGCTATCATGCTCACCATCAGTGCAATATATTTTGTCATCATTCCCGCTTTTGAGAAAAGTTTCCTTGATGGAAAGAAAATTATGATTCAGGAACTTACCAAAGCTGCCTGGAGCATAATGGATTTTTATTATCAGGAGGTGCAGGCCGGCCGCCTTTCTCAGGAGGAGGCGCAGCTGGAAGCCCTTAAGGTTCTCAAAACAATCAGGTATGGTGACGGAAAGAAAGACTATTTCTGGGTGACTGACAGTACGCCGAGCCTGCTTATGCACCCTTACTCAGAAGAGCTTGTCGGCATGGACCTCACCAGTTTTACCGATTCGTCCGGCAAAAGACTGTTCGTCGAAATTAAAGAGACCGTAGAGCAGCACGGCAGCGGCTTTGTAGACTATAGCTGGAATAGGAAGTACAGCGAAGAAAAAACTGTTCCCAAGCTCTCGTATGTGGAGATTTTTGCTCCCTGGGAGTGGGTCATTGGTACAGGGGTTTTCCTTGATGATGTTCACATAAAAACAACCCAGATCTCCAGACGTTTATCGTGGATGAGCATGGCAGCAGTGGCGCTGTTGAGTCTCATTTTGTTTTTTGTCGGCAGGCAAAGTTATCTCTTTGAAAAACAGAGAAGCCTTGTACAGCAGGAACTGGAAAAATCACGGAAAAAATATAAACGGCTAGTTGAAACAGCAACAGAACCGATACTGATGGTTTTCGAAGGAAGATGCATCTATTCCAACAGGCCGGTTCAGGCTCTTACCGGTTTGTCGGAACAGGAACTCGCAGCTGTCAGTCTGGGTAAAATCCTCTTTGATGCCGATACTGGACGCGCTTTTGAGCTTTTTCAGAACGGAGACATACACGAGGGGCAAATTCCGGCGTTTCTCCATAGCCAAAGCGGCAATGCCATTGAAGTACTTCTCTCAATCAGCAAAATGGAGCTGGATGGACGTGAAGCAGCCGTTATCAATATTAAAGATACCAGCAGCACAAAGCAGATCGAAAAAGAACTGGATGAAAGTCGGGAGCAGTATCGTCGCTTGACCTCAAGGCTCAATATCGGAATATTCAAAGCTGCACCCGACAGCCGGATGAAACTGCTGGAGGCAAACCATGCATTCTACGACCTGCTTGATCGTGAGGACGAGGCACAGGACATCAGTCTGGAGGAGCTTTTGCAAAACAGCGGGAAACCAGAGCGTCTACACGACCTTGTTGACAGTGAAGGGGTTTTAAAGAACAGAATTATTTCTCTGCAGAAGGATAAGGAGCATAAGAATCTTTCGTTTTCGCTGGTGGCCACGAGGAATGCAGAAGGAGAAATTCTCTATTACGAAGGGATTGTCGAAGATGTCAGTGAAAAAATGCGCCATGAGGCCGATCGGGAAAGGCTGATTGTCGAGCTGCAGACCTCACTGTTGTTCCTTAACCAGCCTCTTCGTCATGTCCAGGGAGAATACCTTGTCAGTGACGAATCGCTCTCGGTATATGAGGCGGCACAACAGATGAGCAAGGCGCAAAGCAGCTCACTTCTGATAAAAAATAGAGATGGAGATATTGCAGGAATAGCCACCGATAAAGCTTTTCGGGAAAAAGTGGTGGCCGGCAAGATGGATTATGATGCTCCGGTATCGCAAATAATGAGTTTCCCTTTGATTTTTATAGAGGACTCTGCCCTGATTTTTGAAGCAGTTACCCTGATGGAAGAGAAAGGTGTGAAGCATCTTATCGTCAGGAACGAGGCAGGTGAAGCTGTTAATGTGCTCTCAAACGAAAATCTTCTCAATGTCCATCGCTACTCTTCTGCTTCTCTCGTCAGAGAAATACATGATGCTGCCACCATAGAGGAGATTGTTGCGACGCACAAGCGTTTGCCGCGCATTATCAAATCCCTGGTTGACAGCGGTGCCCACGCCGGGAATATAACACGCATAACCAGTATGGTGTCTGAAGCCGTTCTGCTCAAATGCATAGATTTTGCTGTCAGTGAGCTGGGAGAGCCGCCCGCTCGTTTTGCATTTATCTGCCTTGGCAGCGAAGGTCGCCAGGAACAGACCCTGGTGACTGACCAGGATAATGCGCTGATATTTGAGGATGTTGAGGAACAAGACAGCGAAAAGGTAACGGGCTATTTTTTACGGCTGGGTGAACAGATATGTACCTGGCTCGACCAGATCGGTTATGTTTTCTGTAAAGGAAAGGTCATGGCCATGAACCCGCAATGGTGTAAACCCATCAGTGTGTGGAAGGAGTATTTCAGTGCCTGGATAACCGAAGCTAAGCCACAGGATCTACTCGAGGTTAGTATCTTTTTCGATTTTCGTTGTATGTATGGAGAGGGTGCACTTGTCCAGGAACTTCGTCTCCATATAGGAAAGAGAGTAGCAAACAGGGATGCCTTTTTCCATCAGCTGGCGCAGAATGCCCTGCTTTTTAAACTGCCGCTCGATTTCTTCGGCAATATTGCCGTAGAATCCAGTGGCGAGCACGCCAATACCTTCAATATCAAACATGCTATTGCTCTCATAGTCGGATATGCCCGACTCTATGCCATAAATTTTTCTCTCGAGGAAACCAACACTCTGCAGCGGCTGGACCGATTGAAGACCAAAGGGCTTTTGGCTGGAGAATTGCACGAGGACTTGACCGAGGCATATAATTATCTGATGCAGATACGCTTTAAACATCAGGTTGAGAGAATGGATAAAGGACTTGAGCCGGATAATCACATTCCTTTGGAAGAGTTAAACTCCATGGAGAAGAACACCTTGAAAAATATCTTTGTCAAAGTGGGAGGCCTGCAGAAAAAACTGAATGCCATCGGGAAAGTAGAAATATTTTTCTAGCAGACTGGAGCAAGAGCATTACTATAGAAAGCATGATTAATTAACTGTTCCGTGATTCAGCAAAATCATTGACCCAAGTGAAAATATTAACAGTTTCAGATACAGTGGCAGACGTATTGCTGGATCCGGCAAAATCAGCGGACTCCTTTAAAGGTATTGATCTTATCATTTCATGCGGTGATCTGCCGCCTGAATACCTCAGCAGCCTGCGGCACCGTTTTGATGCTCCCTTGATGTATGTTCTCGGGAATCATGACCTGCGTTATACTGCCTCTGCCCCGGTGGGGTGCGACAACATAGACCGGCGTATTGTTTCCTTCAATGGCTATACATTTGTCGGTTTCTCCGGCAGCAGATGGTATAATGGAGGCATGAACCAGTACAGCGAAAAAGAGATGGGACGTTTTCTTCGAAGGATGCGTTTTTCTCTGTGGCGCAGCGGAGCCCCGCATGTCGTGGTCACACATGCTCCGCCGCGATATATACATGATGCTGAAGATCCATGCCATAAAGGTTTTAAATGTTTTGTGAAGTTCATTGAAAAGTACAGTCCTGCCTATTTCATTCATGGGCATATTCATCGGCACTTTGAAGATGAGAGCGACAGGATAACTATTGTGAATACCACACGGGTGATAAACAGCTATGGCTTCCATGTTTTCCAAATATAATCCTCTTGAGATGATCGGCAAATTGTTCCGTGAAAGCGGGGAGGAAAATGGCGCTGAGAAGAACCCTCATAGTTTTGCCTGCAGACAGGAGAGTGAGGAGGCCTACGAGTCGATCAAACGTGGGATGTCGATGGTCCCTCTGGAGAAAATTGTCGGCAGTGTAGGGCGCTATCACGATTTTGACAACCAGTTTCGAGCCGGCAGCGAAAAGCGGGATGAACGTCTTGACAATATCATCGAGGCCATGAAAGCCGGGAAACAGATGCCGCCTATTTCTCTCTACCAGATCAAGGATGACTATTTCATTCTTGACGGACATCATCGATTCAAAGCTGCTCAACAATTGGGGTATACGGAAATTCGTTCGCGTATCGTCGAGCTACTTCCGTCGAAAAACACGTTGGAGAATAAACTGTATCTGGAAAAAACTGAGTTCCGGGATAAAGCAGGGCTTGCCGTCGGTCTTGACCTTACAGAACTCGGCCAGTACAGTCATCTCGAAAAACAGATTGAAGAGCATCGCAGCTATCTTGCTGGAGAGCGGGCTGCGCAGGTGTCTTATGAAGAGGCTGCTTCCGACTGGTATCTTACCATCTATCAGCCTCTGGCAGGGATTATTCGTAACAAGGGGCTGGTCGCTTCTTTTCCCGAAAGGACCGTGGATGATCTTTATCTCTATATTTCGGTGCACCAGTGGGAGATCGGGAAAAAGAGGAAATACGGTATAGGGGTCGACCAGTTGATTCCCAAGGATATGGAAGAGTTTCGCCGGGAAATGGCCAAACATAAAGAGCAGAAATATCCGGATCTTCATCCTGAAATGACGGTCTTTATCCTGCTCAATGTAGACGGCAGATACGAGCAGCGCATCTTCGACAAACTTCTCGCCCTTGAAGAGGTGCGCGAAGTGCATGCCGTTCACGGTTCCATTGACATCATCATCAAGGTGAGATTGTATCGTGATCTTCTCTCTTCGGATGCGGAACTGCTTTCCCAATTCATTCTTTCCACCATTAGAAAATGGACAGGAGTGATATCAACCCAGACCCTTATTCCCGGTATTTCCAAAGTGAAGGATAAGGACCATTGTCTGATATGAACTCCGTTTCCAGAAAGAATGACGAGGGATAACGGG
>JAZBNU010000239.1:0-4278 GCA_036350815.1 Desulfopila sp. | reverse complement strand
TCTTTGGCAAGATCCGACTGCGCTCTTACCCCAACTGCCATGATAACAAGATCTGCCTCAATGGTACGCTTGAGAGTTTTCACAGCTGTGACTTTTCCATCTTTTCCAACAATTTCAGAAGCGCTTTCACCCAGGTACACCGCAACATTGCTGTCCCGTAAATGCTTGCAAAGCATTGCTGCCAGGGACCAGTCAATTATACCGGGGAGAAGCTGTTCCTTAAACTCAACAAGAGACGTTTCCACACCCCAGAGATCCGTCAACGCTTCAGCCATCTCTATTCCGATTGCTCCACCGCCGATAACAACGGCCTTGCTGACCTGGCCTTTTGCTATTCTATCCTTAATTTCAATTGCTTTATGAAGGTTGGCAATAGTGAAAACACCATCGAGGTCATTCCCAGGAATAGGGAGGATATATGGCTGAGATCCCATGGCAAGCACCAGCTTGTCATATTCAAGATATTCTTCCACACCACTTTTTAAATCTTTAACAAGCAGCTTTTTGTTGCTTCTATCAATAGCCAGAGCTCTGGTAGAAGTCCGCGTCTTCACTCCCTTGTATTTCTCAAAATAATATTCGTTGCGAACGACATGAAAACTTGTGGATCGCAGTGCAGACTCATCAGCGACATCCCCCGATATATAATACGGGATTCCACAGCCCCCATACGAGATAAGAGAATCTTGATCAACAATCGTCACATCAGCCTGCGGCATCAAGCGTTTCACCCGACAGGCAGCTTTGGGACCAGCTGCAACACCACCAACAATTACTATTCTTTCAGACATGAGTTGCTCCTATAATAAAGTGATTCACACTCCAAACTGTTTCTTGCATATGAACACCACGTGCTGCATTTTTCAAGTCCTTTCTTACATGAAGACATGGGACAGATAGGACAGACAGCCTCTCGGCAGGAAAAGACCATCCCAACCGGATTCCTGCCTCTCAAGGCTTTATAAGCAGCATTTCTGTTTCACGGCAGCATAACAGTAAAGACGGTTCCCTCACCTTTTCGACTTTTCACCCGCAACTGTCCATTGTGGCTGTCGATAATGTTTTTGGTAATGGAAAGCCCCAGGCCGGTTCCTTTATTTTTGTCGGTAAAGAAGGGGTTGAAGATGAGTTCCATCTTTTTTTCCGACATCCCCTCACCGCTATCTTTGATTTCGATCTCGATGCCATTTTCACCGGTAATTCGAGTAGATACGTGCAAAGAACCCCCACCTTTCATAGCTTGTAAAGCGTTAACCAGAATGTTAAGCAAAGCACGGTAAAGAAGATTCCCATCAAAAGATGTCATTACAGGCACTTGAGCAAGGTTTTCCTGAATCTCGACCTCTTGCTCTGCTGCCTTGGGAGTTATGAAAACGAGAGCCTTTTTAACAACTGTGTTAATATCGCCCTGTTCCAGTTTAACTTGCTGAGGCCTGGCAAAATCGAGAAACTCCATGGTAATGGTATTCAGCCTGTTTGTCTCTTCGACTATGATCCGGGCAAGATGATCATTTCCCGGAGCTACTTTTTTGATTCGTTTTTCGAGGATTTCAGCGGTACTGCGAATAATACCTAACGGACTTTTGATCTCATGCGACACCGTAGCCACCATTGAGCCAAGGTGCGCAAGGCGCTCAGACTGGTTTAGCTTTTCTTCAAGCTGCAGTCTCTCCACAACCCAGTGCTCTACTTTTCGTGAAGCATTCATAACAATGTAACGCAGCACTAGAAACAGCACCATCATAACAACACTGGAAACGAAGATAATACTGCCCTGGAGTCGAATAATTGCCTTGTAGTCGCTGGAGAGATCCTTGACAATCTCGATAACCCCCATGATAATATCGCCACTCTCTCCCCCCGGACCAACCTGCCGGAAGGGAATATAGGTAATGAGACGGCACTTGAGGGGAGCTGTTCCCGGAATAAGGTTCAAAACAGAACCGGATGTGAGTATCTTCGAATTGGTTATTCCCTTTACAGCTTTTTCATATTCAGCACCGCCCTTGTCTTCTTTGCCAACGATATCCTTGATGGTAGAATACGAAATAATGTTAACTTTTGAATCATAAATAGTAACCGATTCAACATTCATCCCCTGAATAATTTCCCGTATTATTTTGTCAAGATTCTGAAATTGCTCAGGATTACTAAGCCTTATCGCTCCATACCGTAGGGCCGTCAGAACGACGAATCTTCTAAAGACCTGCTGATTGAGGTTTTCGGCAAAGGCAACCGAATACTCCTCACTCTGTTCCAGCATTATTTTCCGGGCATGATTTGAAATGACGTAGGAAAGAAACAGGGTAAAAACAAGAATAACGGCAAGACTGGAAAAGGAAAAGTACTTGACGAGCTTAAATGGCTGGAGTCCGGCATCAATCTTCTGCTGTCGGATTGCATCAAGCATCTCATATGATTTTTTCTTACCTCTCACCACAAACTCCACAGCGACAACAGATAGAAGGGTCACAAGGGCTGGTAAACTGCAGAGAGAACCCTTTCATATATTCCTGGAAAAGATGGTCATGCCGGATACCATGATCAATGCTATACCATGGAAAAAAACTCTGCGCGCCATACCCGGCCAAAATAAGATTTTCCAGAATGATACCATTTTTTTTAACCGCTTTCTTCCAGGACATACCGGAGACAGCCATATCATGTAGAACATCGGCCAGCCGACGATCCCCTCGAGCAAGCAGAGCCTGGTAAAGAGCATTATCCGGCTTATCGGCCTGAAAATGAATATTGGCAACAGATCCCAGTTCGCGTTTAAGAAAAGCGATTTTGCTCCGAAGGGCTCCTAAAGCCTCATCCAGACTACTGACTTCATTCTCATCGAGCTGCCTGCTGATGCCAAAAGGATGAAACTGAAAAGGCGTCCACGGTTTTGGAATAAAGCAATTGACCGACAAATACATTTCCGTAAGTCTGCCCCTTTCTCTGCCAAGACTGTCAATGCTCTTTTTTATCTCGAGAACAAGCTCGACAAATTCCCGAAGGTCATCAAGTGTCTCAGTAGGCAGACCAACCATAACATAAAGTTTAAGCTTAAAAATGCCTGCTTGTACAAGCCGCCTGGCACCAGTAAGGAGGTCCTCCCGACTGAGACCTTTGTTGATGACGCAGCGCAGACGCTCGGAAGCTCCATCCGGTGCGATAGCGACACTTTTCAAACCAGAACGGCCTAACAGTTCCAGCAACTTGTCGTTGATACGATCGGCACGCAGCGAAGAAAAAGAAAGGGCGCAGCCACTCTCAAGAATGTATCCTGAGATACGGTCAAGGGTTTGATCATCCGCCATCTCCATTCCAAGAAGACCGACTCTATTGACATCGGCACCCATCTCCGCCAGCGCCTCTACTACCGCATCGGCATCCCATAACCTGGGAGGCCTGTAAATAAAGGCTGCAGTGCAAAAGCGACAGCCGCGAGAACATCCTCTTCCCAGTTCTGTAAGGTAGAGGTCGGAAAACTCAGACAGCGGCGTCATCAGCTCAGAATGTCCGGCTTTACGGGTTTCAGGGAGGTACACTCGCTTCACCCGTGAAGGAATGCCAGGGTCGCTCAACATGCCTGAACATCGGCCCCTTTCATCATAGTATGGTGCGTAGAGGAGCGGAGCATAAACACCATCAAACTTCTGTGCTGCGGCAATGTAGAGCTCTCTAGCGGACAGCACCTGTGAAAATTCCAAAAGGAAATCGACGAAAGGAGCAAGAACCGGCTCTGCCTCTCCCACCAGGAAAAAGTCGGCAAAAGGTGCAATTGGTTCCGGGTTCATAAAAGTGGCGACGCCGCCGCACACGACAAAGTGCTCACGTTTACCATGCAGATGCCGCTTCATGGCAAAAGGCTCAATTCCTGCCGCAAGGAGAATCTTGACAATATTAAGATAATCGTACTCGAAGCTTACGGAGAAAAAAACATAGGGGAAATCGTGAAGAGGCCGGCCAGACTCCAGCGAGAGAAGGGGCTGCCCTTTATCCGGCAGGAAAAAGCGTTCGCAGCAAACATTTTCCTGCTCATTCAACAGGGCATAGACCAGCTGGAAGCCAAGGCTTGACATTCCCACGGCATATGAATTGGGGTAGATAAGTGCAATGGGGGTTTTTCCCGTCCACTTTTTAAGATAGCTGCCCCTTTCCTGCCTCAATCTATCTTGACGGGTAAGCGGAGACCTATGGCTTTTCTTCTTCAGACCTCAATTTCCTCTCATACTGCAGTAAAGACACAACCCCGTTTTATCAATTGGCTTTCTTACGCAGATATGT
>JAZBNU010000238.1:0-3780 GCA_036350815.1 Desulfopila sp. | reverse complement strand
GGAAAAATGTGGTCGACAAAGTCATTATTGAAGGTTACCGCTTCGACAGGGAGTCGGGCGAGGTCATATGGGCCATCGATAAAAAGGAAACAGGCAAAGACAACTACCGTCTAAAGATCCGCCGGGCCAATATGAAAACAGACCTGACGATGTTCAGTGCCACCGAGACAACTATCTTCGGCCTCCTTGAACCTCGCAATTTCAAATACCTGACCAAAATTGATCTGCTTGACGGCAGAAGAGACGCTCCTCCCGCCCATTACTGGTACAGCCGTATAGATACCCGATCATCTACGATAGCCTCCATCTACACCGAACCGGCCACCTGGCTCAAACTCACACTGTCGGATACCGTTCTGACCCGCAAACTCATTCTTTCAAACAGCTCCGCGAAATCACCCATCGGCTTTGGCTATCCGGTGGACACATATCCATCTATCCCCAATACCACCTATCATGCCGCCAGGGACATCTGGTCGCTGCTGAAACCCCGCATCGACAATCTCGAAAAACACGGCATTGTTGACCCGCAGGTAAACACGCTCAAAACGCAGGGTCTCGCCGCACTGGAAAAGAGCAGCAATGCTTTGGCAGCCATGCAGTATGACACTTTTCAGGAATCCACCCTGCAGGCCCTGGCTCTGGCCGGCAGGGTTTACGTCCAGGTGGAAAAAACCCAAAAGGACGTTCTTTTCGGTGTCCTGTTCTATATTGCCCTCTTTGTCCCTTTTGCCTTCTGCCTGGAAAGGTTTCTCTTTAACTACGCCAATATTTACAAAAGAATAGTTGCTTTCAGCGCCTTACTGCTTGGCTTGATTACTGTTATCTATAACGTTCACCCTGCTTTCGAACTGGCCTACAGCCCCATGGTGGTCATTCTCGCTTTTTTCATTATCGGACTCTCCCTGATGGTCACCCTGATCATCTTTTTCCGTTTTGAGGAGGAGATGATTCTGCTGCAGCGCCATGCAAGCCACAAACGCCCTTCCGAGATAAGTCACTGGAAAGCTTTTGTCGCCGCATTTTTTCTCGGGGTCTCCAATCTACGCCGCAGGCGTATTCGTACGACACTGACCTGCCTGACGCTCATCATTCTCACCTTCACGATCATGAGTTTTACCACGGTCAAGTCAAGCCAGAAAGCCAACAAACTTCTCTTCCAGGCTCAAGCTCCCTATTCCGGTCTTCTTCTAAAAGCCGCCAACTGGCAGAGCCTGCCGAGACAGGCTGAGACAGCCCTGTCGAACAATGAATTTGGTGATAGAACAGCAACCCCCCGCGTCTGGCTGGAAGGGAGGAGCATGACACGGCCGGTGCAGGCTCCGCTGTATAATGACGGCAGACACGCTCAGCTCCAGGGAATCATCGGGATGACCTCCAGAGAAAAGGATGTTACCGGGCTGGATTCCATTTTAACATCGGGAAGGTGGTTTGCTGAAGATGACCGCTACGCCATACTGCTTGAAGAAAACACCGCCGCTGAACTGGGCCTGCCTAAACACACCCTCGGGGAGGTATTTCTCTGGGGAATACGTTTTTCGGTAATCGGCACCTTTGCCGGCTCCCGCCTCGATAACTTTAATGATCTCGACGGTGAACCACTCACCCCGGTAACCTTTCCCCAGGAAACCTCGGCCGAACTTTCCGAAATTGAGCAGGAAGCATTGGAATCAGGTGATGATGTCCGCTCAATGCAGTCACGATATCGCCATACCCCTGCCAACCAGGTCGCCATTATCCCTGCCGCAACTCTCTATGCCATGGGAGGTTCTTTAAAAAGTGTGGCGGTCAAACCAGCCTCGGTTGAAGATGTGCAGAAAATCGCTCCTGTCCTGGTAGACCGGTTCAGCCTGCCCCTTTTTGCCGGAGACCGCGACGGCGTCTGGTTCTTCAGCCCCAGCGACACCTTGAGTTACAGCGGTGTTCCCAATATTCTGATACCTCTTATCCTTTCAATATTTATCGTTCTCAACACCATGATCAGTTCCGTCTATGAAAGGAAAAATGAGATCGCCGTCTACACTTCGGTTGGACTCGCACCGTCCCATGTCTCCTTTCTTTTTATAGCCGAAGCGATAGCTCTTGCAGTTATATCCGTAGTTTTCGGCTACCTGCTGGCGCAGGTATCAGCAGCCCTGTTTTCTGCGACCCCATACTGGTCCGGCATCACTGTCAACTATTCCTCGCTGGCAGGGGTGGCGGCAATGGTCCTGGTCATTGTGGTTGTTCTTGTTTCCGTCATCTACCCGTCCCGGGTGGCCGCGAAAATTGCCATTCCCGATGTGAAAAAGACATTCAAACTGCCTGCCCCGATAGATGACAAAATCGAAGTCATTCTACCGTTTTTTATGAAATACGAAGAACATGAATCCATCGGCGGATTCATCTACAGCTATCTTACCGGTCACCAGGATATCTCACACGGCATGTTCTCCACCGGTCCGGTGGATATTATTTTCAGCTGTGCAACTGTTGATGAGATAAAAGACATGGTAGTCAAGGCCCCGGATCCGTCTGCCTTGAACTGCATGCATATCCGGGCCAAAGTATGGCTGGCCCCCTTTGATTTCGGGATTATGCAGATGGTCGACATCCAGTTCTGCCCGGCACGTGAGGGAGCGAATTATCTGGAAATTAAAATCACATTCGAACGGAAATCAGGCGAGATCGAGATGTGGCAGCGCATCAACACCCTCTTTCTCCATGATATCCGCAAACAGCTGCTCATCTGGCGTTCCATAGACGACGAGGGCCACGCGTCCTATGAAAAATTATTGCAAGATGCCGTTGCCGACGAGTATACGCCGGCACCAGCCTTTTAGGATTATTTTTTATGCATGAGAAACAGGGTCACAGAGTCCGTCTTCGGGCAATCATCATCGGGCTGATCTTCGGAATTGCCATCTGTCTGCTCACCCCGGTCAATAATATCTATCATCAGGCCACCCCGCTTGGCGGTGGACACTTCCCGCTGGCGCCCTTTTTTATCTTTTTCCTGTTATCCCTGCTTATAGCACTGCTAGGCCGTATTACCCGACGACACTACCTTTTGGGAGGCTTTGAACTCATCGTCATCTGGATCCAGATGGTCATTGCTTCAGGAATAGCCTACACCGGTTTTGCCAGAACATTCCTCATCAACCTCACTGCTCCTATCCATTTTGCAACCATGGGCAATATGTGGGAGGAAAAACTGCAGCCGCTCCTTCCACGGCAACTGATTCCGGAAGAGGACGCCATCAAACTTCTCTACAGCGGACTTGACAACGGCAGAGAGATGGATTTTTTTCAAGTCTTCAACGCGATACCATGGTCGTCCTGGCTGCAGCCCATGCTCTTCTGGGCCATCTTTTTCCTGCTCTCTTTTCTGGTGATGCTCTGTATCGTTAATATTCTCTCCCGGCAATGGATCCACAACGAGCGGATAAACTTTCCCCTGCTCAAAGTGCCTGAGATGATCGGCGGCGCCATCGACAACAGAACACTTGGCGGTCTTCTCACAGACAGATTTCTGCTCGCCGGGTTGTCCATTCCCGTCTTTCTCCATCTCCTCAATGGCGCGGCATTCTATTTTCCATCCGTTCCCCAGATAACTACCATAGTCCTGGCCGGACCCTATTTTTCCGAGCATGGTCTTTTCTCAGGATTCAGTAAGCTAAAACTGTATTTTTATCCTGCCTTTATCGGTTTTGCTTTTCTCACATCAAGGCAGATCTCTTTTTCTTTCTGGTTTTTCTTTCTTGCCGGCTCTCTCCTTTATGGGTTGCTGAATGTCTTTGG
>JAZBNU010000237.1:0-5604 GCA_036350815.1 Desulfopila sp. | reverse complement strand
TATGGTTAGTTGGATGCTTTTTCACGCAAAACTCGATCCTACTGTAGTTGTCGGTGGTAAGGTCGACAGTCTGGGCGGCAATGCCAAGATGGGCCAGGGGGAATTTCTGGTGGCGGAAGCCGATGAGAGCGATGGTTCTTTTCTAAAACTTGCCCCGGTTATCGAGGTTGTAACCAATATTGATCTTGAACATCTAGATTATTATCGAGATATCGAACACATAAAGCAATCTTTTCTCGAGTTTATCGATAAGGTTCCTTTTTACGGTGCTGTTGTGCTTTGTCTAGATGACAAAAACATTGCCGATATTCTGCCAGCTATTCAGAAACGGACCATGACTTACGGCTTCACCAGTCAGGCGGACATTTATGCAGAAAAGATTGCCTTTTCAGAAGGGCGGATTTGTTTTACTGTGATGAAAGAGGGAAAGCCTCTGGGAGACATAGATATTGCTCCACCTGGAAGACATAACGTTTACAATGCACTGGCTGCTGTATGTGTCGGTCTTGAGCTGGAAATCCCCTTTGTTATAATTCAGAAGGCCCTGCAGAGCTACCAGGGGGTGCAGCGCAGGATGCAGCTCAAAGGGTGTGTGAACGGCATAACCGTAGTGGATGATTATGGACACCATCCCACAGAAATTACAGTAACTCTTGAAGCGATTAAAGAAGCCTGGCCGGAAAAACGACTGGTTGTCGTCTTCCAGCCGCATCGATATTCGAGGACCAAGGCATTATATAAAGAATTTCTCACCTGCTTTCATCGTGCTGATTATCTTGTTATGACAGATATTTATTCTGCCGGTGAGAAATCTGTTGCAGGGATCTCTTCAGAAAGTCTTCTAAAAGAGATCAGTCAACACGGCCAGCGACACACCTTTTATATTGAAAGAATCGTTGATATTCCGGAAAAATTGCAGGATATCCTGCAAAAAGATGATCTGGTACTTACCCTTGGTGCCGGGAACATCGTCAATGCAGGAGAAAAGCTGGTTCAATATCTGCAGGAAAAAACATCAGTTCGCCATGGATAAGCTTTGCAAAAAAGAATTGAGCGGCCTTTTTGGTTCTCGATTGCAATGGAACACCCCTCTGGCGGATTACACTTCTTTTAGAATTGGAGGGCCTGCTGATGCACTGGTCGAGGTTGATACTGCTGCTGAACTAGAAACGTTGCAGCGCCTCATTGTGCGGTATAACCTTGTATGGCGGGTAATTGGTCGTGGTACTAATCTACTGGTACGGGACCAGGGTTTTGCTGGTGTTGTAATTCTATTAAAAGGAGAATTCAAGAAGTATGCATTTGTGGAGCAAGAAGGGCACGTTATTGCTCATGCCGGGGCGGCCTGCGGGCTTTCCCGGCTGTCTTTGCTCTGTTTGGAAAAAGGATATTCCGGTCTGGAGTTCGCCTGCGGTATTCCGGGCACACTTGGTGGGGCTGTCATGATGAATGCTGGAGCCTGGGGGCGGTCCATGGAAGATGTGGTGCGGCATGCAGAGGTTATGGCTTTTGGCATACGGAAAATGTATAGTAGGAAGGAATTGTCTTTTGGCTACAGACAGGCGGCTGCTTTGACAAATGAGCAGGCAATAGTAACTTCGTTACAGCTTATTTTAGAGAAAAAAGAACAAGAACAGATAAAAAAAACGTGTCAGGACTACCAGCAAAAGCGCAGAGCAGCGCAACCACTAGAACACGGCAGTGCCGGCTCAATATTTAAAAATCCTCCAGGAGAAAGTGCCGGTCGTCTTATTGAAGCAAGCGGTTTGAAGGGTGAGAGAGTCGGTGATGCAGAGGTGTCTGGTAAACATGCTAATTTTATAGTAAATCGTGGTAAGGCAAGCGCCGAAGATGTATTGCAGCTGATTGAGCGGATACAGCTGATTGTAAAGCGGGACAGTGGAGTTTTCCTCGAGCCGGAGGTTCATGTGCTATGAAGGCGATACGGAAATATCTAGAGAGTATTGAAAGATCTTATAAAAGATACAGCAGAAAACGATCCGGTACCAAGCTGTGGAAATCTGAGCTCAAAGGCTATGATAATTTCAAGAAACCCAGAAAGTTCCCATGGACAGACAGCCTTTCCGGGATTAAAAAACGAATAGCTACTGTGAGGAGAAAACAGAGCTACCTGTCACGGTCGGAAAAAAAACGCCATTACGGACGCAGAGCGTTGAAAATCTGTCTGTCAGTCGGTATGGTTTGTCTGCTGGCGCTGGCATTGGTGACTCCATTGCGTTACATGGCGGCTTCTCTTGATTTTTTTCTTATTAGAGATATTGAGGTTTCCGGCTGCAGTGTGACAAAGCCAACGGAAATTCGGAAAATGGCTGGAATCGACTATAATACGAATATGTTTTCGATTTCAGCAAAACAGGCCGCAGCAGCAGTTGCGGAGCATCCATGGGTTGAAGCTGCGGAGGTGAAGAAAAGCTGGCCTGCTGGAGTACGTATTACTGTGGAGGAGCAGCGGCCGATTGCGTTGATGGTTACAGATATTTCAGGTCAGGGAAAGATCGTGTATGTCAACAGAAAGGGCGAAGTAATCGCGCCTGCAGGGAAAGGGGATGATCTTGACTATCCTGTCATAACAGTTATGGGCAGCTACCCGGAAGACGAACGCCAGAAACTGCTCAGTGATGCCGTTTCTTTTCTCAGGCTGACCGCAGCCAACAATCCGAATCTTCCAGCACAGTCGGTATCCGAGATCCATCTTGATCAGAAGGAGGGGTTAATCATCAGACTGGTGGATTTTCCTTTTCCCATATATTTTGGTTCTGGCGAGGTTGGCAAGAAGTACAGACAGTTGTATAAGGTGCTTGCAGTTCTCTATAAAAAAGGAAAAAACTCTGTTGATATCAGTGGGGTGGAATATATTAGAATGGAGTATCTCGAGGATAAGGTACTGGTTGCACAATCAAATTCAGGTTGAAAAGAATGGAAGAGAGAAAGGAAATAGTAACATCCATAGATGGTGAGCAGAGTAGAAAGAAACGAGAGCGGGGTGAACTTGTTGTCGGTTTGGACATTGGAACAACGAAAATCTGCTGCATTGTAGGTGAAGCTTTTGATGATACCGTGGAAATCATCGGAGTTGGCATTGCTCCTTCTCTTGGAATGAAAAAAGGTGTTGTTGTAAATATTGAAAGTACTGTCAAATCCATTCGAGAGGCCGTAAAAATAGCAGAGGATATGGCAGGCTGCGATCTTCACTCAGTTCATGTCGGTATTGCCGGCAATCATATCAAGGGTTTCAACAGTCCCGGTATTCTGGCAATAAATGGCAGGGAAATAAAAAAATCGGATATAGACGATGTCATAGCGGCGGCGAGAACTGTAAAGATATCCGCGAACCAGCAGGTAATTCATGTTCTCCCTCAAGAATACATGGTAGATGATCATACCGGCATTCAGAATCCTCTGGGTATGACAGGCGTACGCCTGGTAACCAATGTTCATATTGTTACCGCTGATATGGGAGCGGTGCATAATCTGGTGACTTGCTGTAACAAAGCAGGTCTGGATGTGGCTGATCTTGTCCTGGAGTCCATTGCCTCAGCCGATGCTGTCCTCAGTCCGGACGAGATGGAATTAGGGGTGGCGTTGCTGGATATCGGAGGAGGAACTACTGATCTTGCAGTATTCTGCGAAGGAACTATTCGTCACACCTGCGAGATCGGCCTTGGTGGTCACAATCTTACCAATGATCTTTCCATGGGACTGCGTACCCCACTGCAGGAGGCAGAACGGCTGAAAGAAGATTACGGCAGCGCCATATCCTCTTTTATAAAACCGAACCTGGTGGTGGATGTCCCAACGGTGGGTGACAGGGAGCCTCGTAAAATCACTCAGAAGGTTCTGGTCGATATAATACAGGCAAGGATAGTTGAGATTCTCGAAGTAGTGAACAGGGAACTGATCACCTCAGGGCAGAAAAATAGAATTAATGGCGGTATTGTCATAACCGGCGGAACAGCATTGCTTGCAAATATTGTCGAACTGGCAGAGCAGATATTTGACCTGCAGGTCAGGATAGGTTATCCCGTTGGGGTCCGCGGAGCCGTCGAAAAGATTAACACACCAAGATGCACAACCGGTGTTGGTCTTGTTCTTCAAGGGAGAAAAAAACAAATGGTTCAGCTGAGTGGTGATCTCTCTATGATCGGAAAGTTTCGTGGATGGGTAAAAAAAATCATGTGAAGAAAAAGTTTTTTTGTTTATGTGTCTTACGACAGGTGCTATATTGCCGTAACTCTTTGGTAGCGGTACCATCAAAGTGCTAATAGGAAACGTATTAAGGGGGACCAGATGCCGTTTAGAATGGCTGAAGCAGAAAGCGTTGCACGAGTAAAAGTCATCGGTATTGGTGGTGGCGGTGGAAATGCAATCAATACCATGGTGGCTAACAAGTTGCAGGGTGTCGATTTTATAGCTGCCAACACTGACAAGCAGGCACTGAATCAATCCTTGGCCGATATTTGTCTGCAGCTAGGCCCCAGCATAACTAAAGGCCTCGGTGCAGGGGCAGATCCTGATATGGGTATGCAGGCTGCTCATGAATCTATTGAGGAGATTAAAAACAGTCTCAAGGGTAGTGATATGGTTTTTGTGACTGCAGGTCTTGGCGGCGGCACAGGAACCGGCGCAGCCCCCGTTGTCGCAAAAATCAGTAAAGAGCTGGGGGCATTGACAGTGGCTGTGGTTACTAAGCCATTTGCTTTTGAAGGAAAAAACAGGATGCGCAACGCTGAGGAGGGGTGGAAAGAGCTGCAGAAATATGCCGATACCATAATTACGGTACCGAATGACCGCCTTCTCTCTTTGATGCAGAAAAACTCAAAGCTGGCTGACATGCTGGCCCAGGCTGATGATGTACTCCTCCAGGCAGTCAAGGGAATAACGGATCTCATTAACGTGCCTGGACTTATTAATGCTGATTTTGCCGATCTGCGCACTGTTATGAGGGAGGTTGGTCCCGCGGTAATGGGATCAGGTTCAGCGGTTGGCGAGAACCGTGCCACCGAAGCTGCCAAACGCGCTATTGATAATCAGCTGCTGGAGGATGTCGGCATAGATGGTGCCCGCGGTTTGCTTATTAACATCTCGGCAACAGAAGAAAGCTTCGCCATGTCTGAGTTTATGGAGGCTTCTGCTCTTATTCAGGAGAAAGTTGACGATGATGCCAAGGTAGTGATTGGTGCTCTGTATGATGAAACGCTTGGTGACGAGCTGCATGTAACTGTTATTGCAACTGGTGTCGGCAGTTCAGTTTCTACAGGGAAAACCATCAACCAGGTGGACGATCTTCCGAAACCCAACCGGCAGCAGCATAAAGAATCAATGAATGTGCAGCTGGCCCAGAAAAATCCTCGGCCTTCCGGCGCTATTCTGCCAAATTCGAATTTTGACGGGTTTGACAATCTTGGCAACTCCCGTGGCGGTCCGAGCGAGCATGACAGCTGGAACGATGAGTATCTTGAGACCCCGACATATCTGCGTAAGAAAGCCAATTGATAAAACGGGGTTGTGTCTTTACTGCAGTATGAGAGGAAATTGAGGTCTGAAGAAGAAAAGCCATAGGTCTCCGCTTACCCGTCAAGATAG
>JAZBNU010000236.1:0-3673 GCA_036350815.1 Desulfopila sp. | reverse complement strand
CTTCTATGATTGCTTCATATGAATATCCGAAGCCAAAATCTTTTTTGGCGGCAAGGGTGCCCTGGACAAGGATGACAGCTTCGACTTCCGCTGTATCTGTGCTGGTCACAACAAGATCATGACTGTTGTGCATGGGGTCACCGCTGCCATCCTGGATATGAATCCAGTTTTTCCCCATGATATTGGGACTTACCTTGACGACTTTTCCCCTGACGCGAACCTCGGTACCGTCAAGTGACTCAGCTTTGGAGAAAATTTCCTCCACCCTGTAGCCGTTTTCTCCAGAGGCCTTTTCGACGGCAACTTCCATGAATGGAACAATGGCACCTGCGCTTCCTGCTGAATGCTGGGCTTGTGAATGCATGGTGGCGGAGGGCTGCTGGCTCTCTTTTTTTACGGCATCGGCAAAGGACGAGGCCGAATTCTGTGCTGTGTTGTGTTTGCCGGGATGGGGGGGGGCAGATTCCTGCTGCAGGCCGGGGGAAAAAATGACACTGTCAAAGGTTCGGTCAAGAGTTTTTGAGTAAAAGTCATTCATGACCATGCCCTGGATAAAGGAAACGTCTTCCCCTGTCTGGACCTCTGCAGCCGGTATTGCCACCCAGACGGTGTCACGCGCTGTCTTGATATTGAGGTATGTGTATGGAGATGCGTCAATGGTCTGCAGTACCGTACCACTTTCTACGCTGATTTCCTCGGCAACGCCGTTGCTTGCTGCCATGAAGAGCAGCATCATGACAAAAAGATAATGGAAAAAAGGATACCGGATGGATTGTTGCAAAATCATTTTAAAACTCCTGAAGATTAAGAATAACGAAGTAGGGTCCGCCATGGAAATCCTGGGGAATCAGGCTGCATGAAAAGAGTTAATCATCTTCCAGGAGAAAGGCAACGTATTCAAGAATCGATCGAGCCCATCTGTCATAGGAGGCGCCGGTCAGGGTTCGCCCGTCTTTTTGGAAAATGTCGGCATCTTTTCCGCTTAGATTGGCAAAATTATCAAGGTAGCAGCATCCTGTCTGTCTCGTCATGGTGTTTAAGCTGATGTTCAGATGGTGGATGGCTTCTTCCACCAGAAAAGAAATTCTGATATTGGGGAGGCTGTTGACGATTATTTCAGCCTCAGGGTAGGTATTACTGAGCCGTATAACCACCCGACGAATCTGGTCGACAAAAGTATAGTCTTCGGCGATGACATTATTAATACCAGTCATAATGAGAATGATGTCGGGGATGGGGGCATGATCTTCAATTTGCTGTAATCTTCCCAGCAGCCCCTGAACCTGTTCTCGGGGAACGCCATAGTTGTGAACCTGAAAGAGCGGCATACGCTTTTGCCAGTCAAAATCAGCTATGAGGTTGTCTCCGATGAAGAGGAAAGTGCCCTGGGTCATTATTTACGACTCAACTAGTAGAATGGACGGCTGTCTGAAGTATCCAGCATGCGCGGAATGTGCGGAGTGGATTATCGCTTCAACTCAACGGAGTATATTGTTACTGGTCGATATTTTCAACTATTTAGGTGTTGTTATTAAAAAAGAGACAAGCTGGAGCAGATTAACGGGTTTGCAGAACCACTGCCCCCATTGGGGCAATCTGCACTATATCACCTGCTCGAAAAAAAGAGGCATGCTGGAGCGCAACAAAATCTTTTGGGGATTTTTGGGCTGTGTCGATGATTTTGTACCACTTCGAGCTGTTCGAGATCTCCGGCGGCTGGGGGAGCTCGAATGCGGCAGGGAGTGTTCTGCTGCCGTTGAGCATGACAAAAAAATGGTTGTCGTGAAATGCACTTCCATTAAGAAGAAACCCGAGATGATGGCAGATCGGGGACCAGTCCGTCGTACCTGGTGAGAGACTCTGCCAGATGATTTCTTCCGGTTCTGGTGCTGCTGCATTTTTGAAAAAAAATTCACGACGGAACACATGGTGTTTTTTTCTCAATTCTATGCACTTTCGAAAAAAACGGAGCAGGCCGCTGTTCGCTGCTGCTTTTGACCAATCGAGCCAGCTTGTTTCGTTGTCCTGGCACCAGGCATTATTGTTTCCCTGCTGGGTACGGCCAAACTCATCTCCTGCGGTCAACATGGGAACTCCCTGGGAAAGCAGGAGGGTGAGCGCCATGCTTTTTATGCGGCGCAAGCGGAAAGCTTCTATTTTTTCAGAAATCTGTAGTCCTTCTTTTCCACTGTTCCAGCTGATATTGTGATTGTCGCCATCCCTGTTATTTTCACCGTTGAGTCTATTGTTTTTCTTTTCAAAACTGACCAGGTCATAGAGGGTAAAACCGTCATGGCTGGTGATGAAATTGATGGAGTTGCAAGGGCCTCTTGAGCTGGGCAGGTAGAGATCGGAACTGCCGGCAATGCGGGTTGCAAGATTTGTGACGCTGTCTGGGAATCCCGCGAAAAAACTGCGGACATCATCTCGAAATTTGCCGTTCCACTCACTCCACCGCTTATCGGTAGAAAAAGAACCAACCTGATACAGGCCGGCGGCATCCCAGGCCTCGGCAATGATCTTGGTATCGCGAAGGATGGGGTCCTCTGCTATCAGTTCCAGCATCGGCGGATCTGGTAAAACATTTCCTTTTGTATCCCGACCCAGGATAGAGGCAAGGTCAAACCGGAAACCGTCTACATGCATCTCGATTACCCAGTAACGCAACACACCCCTGATAAATTCGCGCACCACGGGATGATTGCAGTTCATGGTGTTGCCGCAGCCGGAGAAGTTCATATACTCATGGCTGTCGGGTTCCAGCAGATAATAAACAGGGTTGTCTATGCCTCGAAAACTGGTTGTTGTGCCGTTATATCCACCTTCACCGGAATGGTTGAAAACTATATCGAGAATTACTTCAATTCCTGCGCGATGAAGTGCCAGCACCATCTCTTTGAATTCTCTGATATGGTCTGTCGGGTTTGCGGCATAACCCGATTTCAAGGAAAAGAAGTTGATACTGTTGTAGCCCCATAAGTTTTTCAGGCGTTCCCCGCTGTCCGGGTGGAGAAAAGGGTTGTCGTTCTCGTCGAATTCCGCGATGGGCATCAGTTCGACTGCCGTGACTCCCAATGACTGCAGATAGGGTATTTTTTCAATGATCCCCCGGTAGGTTCCTGGATATTTTACCCCTGAGGTAGTGCTCGCGGTAAAACCCCGGACGTGCAGCTCGTAAATAATGGTTTCATTCAACGGGGTCTTTAGAGGAGTGTCTTCCTGCCAGTCAAAACTGTGCTCAGGGATCCTGCAGCAGGGTTTTTGACCGTAATATGCTTCTTCTCCCCATTTGCGCGGCTCAAGTTTGCGGCAGTAAGGATCCAGAAGGAGAAGAGAGTCGTCGAAGAAGGTACCGCGTTCGCGCACTTCTGTCGTTCCATTGATACGGTAGCCATAGCGGATATTTTTCCAGTACAGGGGCAGGAGGATGTGCCAGATGTCTCCCGTCTTGTTGTATTCAGGTAAAAGGGTGAATGAGTAGCTCTCTGTCTCCGTTTCTGAGGCAAAGGCTTCTACCACCAGTTCAACACTGTGGGCATGTCGTGAGAAAATCGCGAAATTTATTCCGCCAGGCAGGACGGTGGCGCCAAGAGGGAGAGGGAAACCTCTTTTTCCCTTTGCGGGGCCAATATTTTTCGACATAGGTAATAATGATTATTATAATTAAAAAAGT
>JAZBNU010000235.1:0-24897 GCA_036350815.1 Desulfopila sp. | reverse complement strand
ATCAATTGCGTGTTGAGAAAATCAATGGAGAGATAGGAGATACTGTTGAGCTCACCGATGTGCTTATGATTGTAGATGGTGAGAAGACGGATATTGGAAGTCCGGTTTTGGAGACAGCCAAGGTCAAGGCAATAATTGCTGAGCAGGGTAGGGCGAAGAAAATCATTGTTTTTAAAAAGAAAAGAAGAAAAGGGTATCGCCTTAAACAAGGACATCGACAGGATTATACCGCACTCACTATACAAGAAATCTCTGTATAATCCCTGATCCTTTGCGATAATCTTTAATTTTATAGTATTCTTATAGCAGTTGTAATGAGGAGCGAACAATGGCACATAAAAAAGCGGGCGGAAGCTCAAGGAATGGCCGCGACAGTAAAGGACAACGTAGAGGTGTCAAAAAATTTGGCGGCCAGGAAGTCACAGCAGGAAGTATAATAGTACGCCAGCTTGGAACCAAAATCCACCCGGGTACGAATGTAGGCTGTGGACGAGATTACACTTTGTATGCAAAAGTAGACGGTATTGTAGCTTTTGAGGAATTCGGGAAGGATAAAAAAAGGGTCAGCATTTACCCCGCATCATAAGCAATACTACTAAATACTTTACCTGCATCCTCCCTTCGGGGGGATTATTACGTATAAACTCGGCCTTCATCCTGTTGATGGCCGAGTTTTTTTTTCTTCTTTCCGCCAAAATACTCTATTCAAAATTCAGGAGATACGTGTTCGATTTTCAGTGAGTCCTTTTGAGGAATTAGCAATGTCGGACTATAGTGTTTATTTCTCAATATAACTCATTTTGCAAGTGTCGGATGCAGAGTAATCTCTTTGATATTCATGTGGTGAAAAACATGTCATTTATTGATGAAGCTAAATTTAATGTTAAAGCTGGTGATGGCGGAAATGGTTGCATAAGTTTTCGAAGAGAAAAGTATGTACCGAAAGGCGGGCCTGATGGAGGCGACGGTGGAAGGGGAGGAGATGTAATCATTGTTGCAAATAAAAATATCCAGTCTTTGATCGATTTCCGTTACAGGTCTCATTTTAAAGGAGAAAGAGGGACGCATGGCCATGGAAAAGATATGCATGGCAGAAACGGAAAGGACTGTCGGGTTGAAGTTCCAGCTGGATCGGTGATAAAGGATGCGGAAGACGGCAGGATTCTGGCAGATCTTGTTCACGATGGAGACACTTTCGTTGCCGCCGAGGGAGGGGCCGGCGGTTTAGGCAATAGCCACTTTGCCAGTGGGGCCAACAGAACACCTCGATATGCGACCAAAGGAAAAACCGGCGAAGAAAAATGGTTAAAAATTGAGTTAAAACTCATTGCAGATATAGGTCTGGTTGGATTACCTAATGCAGGTAAGTCGACCCTTCTTTCCAAGCTATCTGCAGCTAATCCAAAAATT
Source organism: Desulfopila sp. (assembly GCA_036350815.1). Lineage (GTDB taxonomy): Bacteria > Desulfobacterota > Desulfobulbia > Desulfobulbales > Desulfocapsaceae > Desulfopila_A. The sequence continues at coordinate 23,487 of JAZBNU010000235.1, read as the reverse complement.
GCTGGCTATCCTTTCACGACGCTTGAACCCCAACTGGGAGTACTGCATTTGTCGTATAACAGGTCATGTATTATTGCAGATATTCCAGGATTAATTCAAGGTGCAAGCGAAGGAGTTGGCCTTGGACACACATTCCTGAGGCACATCGAGCGAACTAAAGTAATACTTCATGTTGTTGATGCATCTGATGAAAATTGTGTTCCAAATTTTAAAATGATCACTCATGAACTGGCAAAATATAAAGAGGATCTTCTTGATAGAAAACAGCTTGTTGTGTTGAATAAAAGTGACATTGTAGACCAGAAAAGATTGCAAAGCCTGAAAACGTATTTTGAAAAAACTGGAGTCAGCGCTGTTGAAATTTCTGCTTTGCAGGAGTATCACATTGAAGATCTCAAAAAGGCTATTACCACGATTGTATATGGCGACGATGTTTAATTTTCTGAAATTCTCGGCAATATTCCCCAAACAGCGAGTATATAATGACAATCATTGAGCAGAAATCAGCTGCTAATCACTCACGCAGATTTATATTCGAAAAATCAAAAAGAATAATTGTAAAAGTCGGCAGTGCAGTTCTTACTAGTGGCAACAGTATGAATTTCAATGTAATCGATAATTTAGCAAAAGAAATTTCCATTCTTCACAGCAGCGGTAAAGAAGTTATTCTTGTCAGTTCCGGGGCTGTTGCAGCCGGCAAAAAGAAACTGTCATTTAACGGGGCAAAAGATATTTCTTTGCAGGAAAAGCAGGCACTTGCAGCAATAGGACAATCGCACTTAATGCACATTTATGATGTCGCTTTCTCAAAGCATAACAAGAACATAGCGCAAGCACTGTTGACTCACGCCGATCTAGCCCACAGAGACAGATATATAAATTTTAAAAATACCATTTTAACACTCTTGAAAATGGGCGTTATCCCAATTATCAATGAGAATGATACTGTTGCCACAGAAGAGCTTCAGTTCGGAGATAATGACAATTTAGGTGCTCTAGTTACGAATTTAATGGAAGGTGATGTATTCATCTGTCTTACGGATATTGACTGTCTGTATACCGCAAATCCACTGACACATCCTGACGCAATTCCTGTTCATACTGTTGAAGAGGTGACAGAAGAAATTGAAAAGATGGCGGGGAATAGTACGAGTGCCCTTGGAACAGGCGGTATGAAAAGCAAGATTGCTGCCGCCAAAAAAGTGGCTAATGGCGGAGGAGCTTCTTTTATTGGTCCCGGCAGGATGCCTGATGTACTTCAGGCTCTGTTTTCCGGACAGTTAATCGGTACTTGTTTTCTCCCGCAACGTAAAAAACTGCACGGAAAAAAACAGTGGATAGCCTTTGTTCTAAAGCCTAAAGGGCGGTTATCGTTGGATACCGGAGCAGTCAGGGCCATAAGCTGTGATGGCAAAAGCCTGCTTCCCTCAGGTGTACTTGCTGTAAATGGAATTTTTAATGCCGGTGATTCGGTACAATGCCTTGATGAACAAGGACAGGTTATTGCCGTAGGTACCACTAATTATCGCTCCGAAGACATTGATCGTATTAAAGGAAAAAACTCGTGTGCTATAGGAAAAATACTCGGCTACAAAGACAGTGATGTTGTTGTCCATCGTGACAACCTTGTTGTTTTCTAACGAACTATGGAGATAAGAATGGATGAGTGTGAGAAAATTGTTGTCGATATATGCCGTGATGCTAAAAAGGCAGCAAGGTCGATGATGACAGCAACAAGTAACGTTAAAAACCGAACAATCGCTACAATTGCAGAGCTGATACAGTCCCAAAAAGAGCATATACAAGCAGAGAATCTCAAAGATATAGCGCTAGGAAGAGAAAATGGCTTGTCGGAAGCTATGCTGGACAGGCTTCATCTTTCTGATGCTGCTATAGATTCGATGATTAAAGGTCTTGATGAAATTGTTGTTCTGGCTGACCCTGTTGGAAAAGTGAGAGAGTTGATTCGCAGACCAAATGGTATGATGGTAGGGCGGATGAATGTTCCTCTTGGTGTTATTGGCATGATTTATGAATCTCGACCCAACGTGACCGTGGACGCGGCAGTGTTGTGCCTCAAATCTGGAAACAGCGTTATACTCAGAGGTGGTTCGGAAGCTCATCATTCGAATACAGCTCTGGCTGCGCTTCTTCAGGAAGCACTGCGACAAAATAATCTTAATGAAAAAGCGATCCAGGTCTTTCCGATAACAGACCGAAAGGCGATAGATATTCTCTTGAAGCAGGAAGAACTGGTAGATCTCATTATTCCACGTGGTGGCGAAGGGTTGATACGATACGTTTCACAAAACAGCCGTATCCCTGTATTAAAACATTACAAAGGTGTGTGTCATATTTACGTGGACAGACTTGCGGATTTAGAAAAAGCTCTGCCTGTCATACTGAACAGCAAAATTCAGCGGCCAGGTGTTTGTAATGCCCTGGAAGGGCTTCTCGTCCATGAAGAAGTGGCTGGCGAGTTTTTACCAATGCTGATTACTGCTCTACGTGATGCTCAGGTGAGAGTTCTGGGTTGCAGTAAAGCTGTCGCACTCTCAGAGTATATTGAAAAAGCCAAGGATTCAGATTGGGGAACAGAGTTTCTTGACCTCTGTCTCACGATAAAAATTGTTGCCGGATATCCAGAAGCTAAAGAATATATTGAACGCTATGGCTCAAATCATACAGAATGCATATTAACGGAAGACTATTCACTCGCACAAAAATTTATTCGGGAAATAGATGCATCTGCTGTAATAGTAAACGCTTCAACTCGCTTCAACGATGGAGGACAAGTGGGACTTGGTGCGGAAATAGGTATAAGTACCACAAAATTGCATGCCTACGGCCCTATGGGACTGGAAGAGCTGACCACCAGGAAATTTGTTGTATATGGTGAAGGACAAGTGAGGGACTGATGCGGTCAATAGGACTGTTTGGAGGGACCTTTGATCCGATCCATTCCGGTCATCTGCACCTCGCACAGCGTGCTATGGAGGTGTGTCACCTCGATGAGGTGGTGTTTGTTCCATCCGCTTCACCTCCCCACAAACCTCAGGAAAAAATAACTTCTTTCCATCACAGAGTTGCAATGCTGAAGTTGGCTCTGCAAAACACATCGCAATACCGGATCTCTGAAATAGAAGCATCGATTTCCCCACCAACGTATACGATAGATATGTTTTCGAATCTTCTTGCAACTGCGCAAGCAGATACTGAGTACTTTTTTATTCTTGGCCTTGATGCATTTTTAGATATCCCCAGTTGGAAAGAGTATAAAAAAGTTATTAGAACCGTTCATTTTATTGTATCTTCACGACCAGGATTTAAAAAATCTCAATTTCTCAGATGTATCGAATTCCTTCAGTATCAAAAATCTCGAGAACATTGGGTCAATAGGGGGTCAGGAAGAAAAGTATTTTATCTTGATGATCACGGCATGGACGTTTCTTCCTCTAAAATTCGAGAGATGATAAGCAATCAGGAAGCAGTACAAAAGCATATTCCTTCGGCTGTATTAAAATATATACAAGAGAATAATCTTTATGTGTCTGAAATATCATGCATATAAGTAAAAGAAGCAAATTGCCTCACAATACTCTGGAAATGATTCCTTCTACAGATAGAAAAGAGCAGGGAAACATTCGACAGATGTCTGAATACGAAATGTGTGAGTAAAGAATGAAGAACATACGAGTAGTTATTGCAGATGACGCAATTCAGTACCGGGCTATCCTCAGCAGATTACTGCATGCCGAACCCCGAATTCAGATTGTTGGTGAAGCCGTAAACGGTATTGAAGCTCTTGAATTAATCTGGGAATCTAAACCTGATGTGGTTCTGATGGATTTTGAGATGCCGATCATGGACGGCATGACGGCATTGCAGCATTTGATGATTCATGTTCCGACTCCAACAATAATGTTTTCAAGACTGACACGTGAAGGAACGGCTCGTTGTTTTGATGCATTGAAAAATGGTGCGGTTGATTTTTTCTGTAAAGACACACTTCACGCGGCAAACTCTGATTCATTTCTACATCGAAGCCTTATCGAAAAGGTTATTTGCGCCTCACAAATATCAATAGCTGCGTTAGAGCCTGTGTTTCCCCGATCACCATTAAAACACAGCTCTAAGTCTACCATAAAAACACTGGTTTTCTGTGAAGAATGCGGTTCAAAGGAAGAACTCATTCTAAGAGAAAATGAAGATCAAGGTGGCGTCATATGTACACGTTGTGGTGAATATGTTTCTCTGGAACAGAGGAATAAATACCGAAGAGCTAACTGTCTCTCAATTATTGTTGGAGGGGCAGGAGCATACTCTAATCTTCTCAAGATCGTACCTTCCCTTCGTCAGGATATTAACGGCGCAGTGCTGATAGTCATTGATGGTTCGGTGGAGCATGTTGATGCGTTTGCAGAGTATCTTGATGCCATAAGCACGATTAACATCGTTCGTATTCGTGATGGTCTTTCCATTCAAGGGGGAAATTGCTACATTGGCTGCGATAATGAAAATATTCACCTTAAGCCATATAGCGCAGAATATTCGTTGAGATGCTCGGTTGACAGCAATCGAGAGATTTTCCCTGTTGAAAAGACAGTTCGTTCTATTGCAAATGTTTTTAAAGAAAGAGCAACGCTGATTTTTATTTCAGGGAAAAAAACTCAGGGTGAAGCCGGCCTGATCACTCTCAAAGAGAATAACGGAAATCTTATAGTTTTAGAACGTTCGAGATGTCTGTATAAAACCATGGTTGACAATATCCAGGGAAAATTCACCCCCCTTGTTGCCCGTGATGAAGATAATCTCACAAAAATTCTCAGTAAGATTCATGCTCACTATAGAGACACAATCGTCATGGCATAAATGAACCAAAAGCGTCAGTAAAAAAGGAATAAAGATGTTATGGGAAGAACAGGTACCGTTGCTCCGGCAGGGATACCATAAAGAACTGGTTGAAAAAGCCTATAGCCGATTTTCCAAAGGCAAGAAAGTCTATCCCAACCGAGAAAATGTTTTTGATGCAATGCGATTAACCTCCTTCGAATCTGTAAAGGTAGTCATCCTCGGACAAGATCCATATTTCAACGAACACCATCTACTTGGCCCTGAAGCCCACGGGCTTTGCTTTTCGGTTCGTGAGGGAATAACACCTCCTCCCTCTCTTCGAAATATCTTCAAAGAAATACAAAGAAGTATCTATCCCGATAACCCGAATGTTGAGTTCTCAACAGATCTGACACGTTGGGCGCAACAGGGTGTACTTTTGCTGAATGCGAGTTTGACGGTAGTAGCTAAGGCACCAAACTCACACGCCAATATCGGATGGCATACATTGACGGATAACATCATAGAAACATTGTCGAACAAAAGGAGACATATTGTTTTTATGTTGTGGGGAAGTTTTGCAGGGAAGAAAGCAAGTTTAATTGATAAGACTGAGCATCTTGTTTTACAGACAAGTCACCCATCACCCCTGTCGGCTCACAGGGGATTTCTTGGGTCTGATATTTTCAAAAACTGCAATCACTACCTGAAAAGCAAAGGTATTTCACCTATCCAGTGGTAACCAGGAGGACAAAGTGCGCTCAGAGAGTCATGCTTTCCTCTAAGATATCAGTGTTTTTATAATGTCTCCCTTGCCTATAACACCCAGTAGACGACCGTTTTCAACTACGGGAATAGTATGGATTTTCTTCTCTGCCATGATAGTGGCAATTTCGTCAATCGGTGTGTCGGGTCTAACCGTTGTGGCTTTTCTGCTGTAGATCTCTTCAACAGTGACACCTGTAATCTTTCGCATTTCCTCTTTCATTTTTTCTGGACTTTCTAGATAGATCACAGAATCCAATATATTGAGTACTGTGGGAATATGGACTTTTTTCTTCTGAAAGATCAAATCATATTCAGTAACTACGCCAAGAAGAGCATTTTGTCTGTCTACTACCGGCACACCATTGATAGAATTATTAATCAGCAACTGGGCTAGCTCAATTACCGTTGTTTCCGGAGTAACAGTTATGACTTCTTTAGTCATTATATCTTGGGCTGATTTCATGATTTCCTCTATTGTAAAAAACGCTTCAAAGTTAGTGGAAGCTGGTTAGCAACTTCTGTAGCGGTATATCCATATGCAGCGTTGGTAAAAAGCTCATCTGCGGCTGTTCCGTGAAGAAACACTCCGGCTGCCGCTGCCTCGAGACAGGAAAGTCCTTGGCTGATGAATGAACCGATTACACCGGTCAACACATCTCCCATCCCACCAGTTGCCATTCCCGGATTTCCACTGGTATTTACCAGAGCATCACCGTTATCGGAGACAATCACGGTACCATCGCCTTTCAGAACAATGATGATCTGCTTATCGTGATTGAAGGCGGCATGAGCTTGGCGAGCTGCCTGGAGTCTGTTATCCTGGATTTCCTGTGGAGTCGATCCTATGAGTCTGGCAAGCTCTCCAGGATGAGGTGTGAGGATTCTGGGGCCGGCAGGTTTTTTCACTTTATCCCGATACATTGCCAGAACATTAAGAGCGTCGGCATCGACAACCATTGGTCTGGATACATTGTTATAAAGGTGAATAACCAGTTCTGCAGTACGTTTGTCGAGACCGAGTCCTGGACCGATGACAATGGCATTCTTGTCACTGAGATTTTTAATTATAAAAGATATATCACTGACATTGACAATTGAAGAAGAGGTCGGCAAAGGCAGGGTCATTGCTTCGATTAAACTCGTCTCAAATATGGTGTTAAGATCATATGGGGCGGCGAGAGAAACAAGACCGCAGCCGCTTCGTATTGCTCCGCGAGCTGCAAGAATAGCTGCACCGGTTTTGCCGGCAGACCCCGCTACAATAAAAAGGTGTCCATGGGTTCCTTTGTGGGAGGATTTATCTCGGCACAGTTTTTTTAACCAGAGCTGTGCAATATCTTCTGTAACCAGTTCTGTAGGAATGGGGGATCTTGAAAACGCCTCCGGAGGGATACCTATATCAATTATATGAAGTCGACCTGTGAGTTCGGAGCTGCCATGCATGATCTGGCCGGGCTTGGCACAACCATATGTCGCTGTAAGGTCAGCCACGACAGCGGTTCCAAGAATTCTGCCACTGTCGGCATCCATACCTGAAGGGATATCGACAGAAACAACAGGAATGTTGTGAGCAAAATCAGGCCTGTTTATCAAGTTAATTGCATTGGCAAAATGCCCTTCAAGGCTGCGTGTCAGTCCGGTTCCGAAAATTGCATCAATCACACAGTAACAAGGTTTTCCTCGTGACTCAATCTGCTTGTAGAGAACAGGAACCGTTTCAACTCTGGTGGAGTTGTCGATAACATGAAATGGAAGCTTGAGTTGTCGTATTATATGAAGGTTCGTGGCTGCTTCACCGGTTAGACTATCCGGACTAACGAGGAAAAAAAAGATTGGTTCACAACCACGCTGATGGAGGTGGCGGCCAATAACAAGGCCGTCTCCACCATTATTGCCAGGGCCCACGAAGATGATGGCGAATTTTCCTTTGCAGGGACCAAGCTTCTGGTCCATCATTAAAACCGTGCCGAGTCCGGCATTTTCCATTAAAACAATACCAGGTATACCGAAATATTCGGTAGCGCATTTGTCCAGTGCCTGCATTTCATGTGCCTTCGGCAGTTTCATAGAGATATCTCCACGGCTGATAATGGTATTGCCTCCATTGCAGAGACAAGTAGGTTATGTTTGTGTTGAGGTGGTATTGTAAAGTATGTTACGATATAATTCGTTCAGTATTTTAATGTAATTACCTTTAATATGCCATATAATTATAAAATCTGCAAAATGTGTTAAAATACGGCTTCGCAGGTCGGCCTGAAATATCACTTTTGTCTTCTTGAGGACAACCAATTCTTAAATAGAGGGGAACATGAATATTATAGTTTTCCAGCAGTACGGTTCAGCTGAGAAAAAGATTGAAGGGATAGGGAAATATGGGAGAAATTTATCTATTTCGAAAGTTTTTTCGATAAATCAGTCTTTTCCAGAAGTTATAGATAATCCAGAGGAATTTATCGATAGAGAGTTTACTGGAGACCTTGTACTCAATTATATCAAACACCCCGATTTGTCGGACTACCTGGTTGAACTCTGCGAAAAAAAATCTGTCCCTGTCATTACTCCCGGGAAATCGGGCAAAGGGTATACTCCTTTCACCTGTTGCGGTCTTGGCAAGAGCGACAATCTTGGTGAGTATGGTAAACAGTTTGGTTTCCCCGAATACAGTGTATCAATAGAGGAGAACAGAATTACGGATATTGAAGTTTTGCGCGGGGCACCTTGTGGAGCAACATGGATCGCTATTCTTGATGTCATTGGCTGTACGGTGGAAAGAGCACTACACCTATTGCCGCTCAGAGTGCAGCAGAACTGCTATGCAAACCCTGCAGCTTTTGACCCCATTTCTGGTAAAAGTCCAGTACATTACGCTGGATACGCCCATATTGCAGCGCTTAAAAAAGCCATTGCAGTAGCCGCCAGCCTGGAAAAAACCGGATAAGACAGGTTTATCTTAGCAGCTTTGCTCTTTGTTGAACTTTTGTCGTTTTTTCTGCATATCTTCAAGATATTGTTGAAGCATAATGAATCTATCGGTTATTACCTCTGGAAAAAGAGGTTTTTCATTGGCAACTCTATAGATCGCAACAGACGTGGCAACCAGGAAGATAAAATTTGGTATCCACATGGCGAATGCTACGGGAAGGTTCGTATCTTCTGCTAGAGTTTTACCGATAGTATAGAACACATAGTATAAAATAAAAACCCCAAGCCCCAGAGGAATGCCTAAGGCGCGTCTGCCTGGACCCGATTGTAGCCCTAAAGGAAGAGCCATAAGACTCATGATGAAACAACCGACCGGTAGAACAAGTCTTTTGTAATACTGGATTAGGTGTCTGCGTCCTATTTCACTGTCGTATCCATGCAAGCTTGCGATTTCTTTGAGTTCCTTCATGCTTTTTGCTGCAATTCCGACCATGGTGATTTTACTTGCGGGAAGGTTGATCGGTATGTTGACTGTATACGTATCAAAGACCACAATCTGACTTTGCTCTTTTACTGCTCGGTGAAGACTGCCATTGTAAAGATTAATAGTGACGATCATCGTTTCAAGACTGGTTGACATGGTTCCGGACTGGGCCATTGTGATTGTCGGTGACTGTTGTTCACGCATGTCTGAAACCCATACATTACGCCATTCATTTGTCGTCGTATCTACATCATCGACATAGACAACAAGATCTCCTAAAGCTGAAGTGAATTCCTTTTCTTTAATGCCCTGGTTAATTTTTTCTTTGGTCAGTTGATAGAAAAGCTGCTTCATGGCTACTTCGCCAGCAGGTATAAGATTAATAGAAATGTAGGCAGATAATATTGAAAATACAACAGAAACGATTATTACCGGAGGAAGAGTATTGTAGAGACTTAATCCACAAGCCTTAAGGGCAAGTATTTCCACATCGTTGTTCAATCTGGTAAAACCAATGATTATACCCATCATAGAAGCCATGGGAATAGAGTAGACCAACATGTTGGGGAAGAGATATGAGAAGGAACGGATAAAATCCGAAAATCTCACGTCAAATTCCAACACAATATCTAGAAAAGGGATAAGCTTAACCAGGAAAAAAATACTGTTCATGATGATAAAACTCGCAAAAAATGGAGCGAGCATCTCGGTTGCAAGATAGCTGTAGAGCAGTAAAGGTTTGTTTTTAAATAAGGTTAAGGTCATGTTAAAGCGGAGAGTTAAGAAAAATCCTATTAATATTTTACACCATTCATTCGTAGAAAAGCATTTTCAGCAAACTCCACCCAAGGCGTGGAAACAGCAGGTACTCAAGTATTACTACTGTGTAGTCATTTTTCCAGCTTCTACAATGTCCCTGGTATTGTAGTACTAGACAATACAGAACTGCAGGACAACCAACAAGCCTGAAACGGCAGGTATACGTTCCGGAATATTCCCAAAGCGCAACAACAGCTTCAAGAATGTTAAACAGCGCGCCAGTCTAGCAACATTTCCTACCGAATCATAGTAAAATCATTTCACGATTTTTTCTTCAGAGTTTTTTGCAGGCATACAAAAATTTTATTCTTGAGCAGGCACGAGAGATGTATTGATAAAAAACTTCAAATACAATAGTATTTCGACAATTTTCCATCACCCAGCAAAATCTCAAAAGTAACGAAAATATGAATATATCTACCGATATATACGACGAAAGCAAAATTAAAACACTCAGTTCCCTTGAGCACATTCGTAAACGCCCAGGTATGTATATCGGTCGCCTTGGTGACGGCAGTCATCAAGATGACGGTATATATATACTGTTAAAAGAAATTGTTGATAATGCCGTTGATGAATTTATCATGGGAACCGGCAAAAGAATAAATATTGTTCTTAATGAAGATGGGAGCATCAGTGTTCGAGATTTTGGCAGAGGCATACCGCTTGGTAAATTGGTCGACTGTGTTTCGACAATCAATACCGGTGCCAAGTATAACACTGATGTGTTTCAATTTTCCGTCGGTCTCAATGGGGTGGGGACAAAAGCAGTAAATGCCCTGTCGAAGTTTTTTAAAGTAACCGCATTTCGAGAAGGACAATTCGCATCTGCAACATTTTCGAGAGGCAAATTGGTTGAGGAGACAAGCGGAGATTGCACCGAAAAAAACGGTACTTTAATAGAGTTCGAACCAGATCCCCTTCTTTTTCCAAATTTTGCTTTTGATCTTGATTTTGTTGATAAGCGATTGTGGCGTTATGCTTACCTTAATGCAGGCCTGAAGCTCTACCTGAATAAAAACTGTTATCATTCTTCCAAAGGACTTCAGGATTTATTGGAAAAGGAGCTGGATGGCGGGGCACTTTATACGCCCATCTATTTCCGGGACGCAACCCTGGAGTTCGCTCTTTCCCATATTGATTCCTATGGCGACACCTATTATACCTTTGTCAATGGGACATATACCAGTGAAGGCGGCACACATCTATCTGCTTTCAGGGAAGGTATTCTCAAGGGAATAAATGAATATTCAGGAAAAAAATTTGTCAGTAAAGATGTCCGTGACGGATTGGTAGGGACATTATCAATTAAAGTCAAAGAACCTGTATTTGAGTCACAGACGAAAAACAAGCTTGGTAACACTGAAGTTCGCTCCTGGATTGTAAACACTGTCAAAGATGCGGTTTCCAGTGCTTTATACAAAGACACTGAAGCTGCCGATATCATGATAGAAAAAGTCCTTCGCAATGAAAAAGTAAGAAAGGAGCTGCAAAGTGTGCGCAGGGAGGCGCGTGCAAAAGCAAAAAAAGTAGCACTTAAAATTTCCCAGTTGAAAGACTGCAAGTATCATCCTTCAAAAGCAAAACCATCGTCTGAAGGCCAGGAAAACATGATATTTATCACGGAAGGGCAGTCAGCGGCAGGCTCAATTGTTTCCTCGAGAGATCCGATGGTTCAGGCTGTTTTTTCTCTTAAGGGAAAACCCATGAATGTCTTTGGGCAGAAACTGGCAATATTATATAAAAACGAGGAAATGTACTCACTTATGCGTGCCCTGGATGTTGAAGACTCAATCTCCAATCTTCGTTTCGATAAAATTATCCTGGCAACGGATGCCGATGTCGATGGTCTTCATATCCGAAATCTGTTGTTGACGTTTTTTCTACACTATTTTGAGCCATTGGTAAAACTCGGGTATGTCTATATCTTAGAAACTCCAATATATCGTGTCCGAAATAAAAAAGAGACTATATACTGCTATTCCGAGAAGGAAAAAGAAATTGCAACGCGCAGGTTGAAAGGAAAAGGGAATACAGAAAAGAATGTCGAAACAACAAGATTTAAAGGATTAGGTGAGATTTCCCCTAAAGAGTTTAAACAATTTATTGGTCCTGATATACGTTTGCGCAGTGTCACTATGGATTCGGTGAGCGAAGTTGCAAAGGTCCTGCGCTTTTATATGGGAAAAAATACTCCAGACAGGAAACAGTATATAATGGAGCATCTGGTTTAAGACAATGTACACACCTCGCGGAAAACTGCACAAGCTGTTTGATGAAAACTTTCTAGAGTATACTTCGTATGTCATTCGGGAAAGAGCCATACCGGATATTAACGACGGTTTTAAACCGGTACAGCGAAGAATCCTGCAAACTCTCTACAATATGGATGACGGCCGATTTCATAAGGTTGCCAATGTTGTAGGGGAAACCATGAAGCTGCATCCCCATGGTGATCAATCTATTTTTGCCGCACTTGTTAACCTGGCCAACAAAGGGTTTCTTATCGAAACTCAAGGAAATTTCGGAAATATATTCACTGGCGATGAGGCATCAGCCGCACGATATATTGAGTGTCGCCTGACCCCACTGGCTAAAGAGGTTCTTTTTAACAAGGATCTGACCGAGTACGAAGAATCCTACGATGGTCGCATGCTGGAACCCGTTTCACTGCCTGCCAAGATACCAATGCTTCTTCTTCTGGGTGCGGAAGGAATAGCCGTTGGTATGGCCACAAAAATAATGCCGCATAATTTTTGTGAACTGTTGGAAGCCCAAAAAGCAATATTACGAGGAGAAGATTTTCTTATCTATCCTGATTTTATCAAAAAAGGACTGCTTGATGTAACCCAATACGAAGATGGTAATGGTAAGTTACGTTGCAGAGCGAGAATCGAAGAGGTTAATGACAAGACGATAGTTGTCAAAGAAATCCCGTTCTCTACCACTACCGAATCGTTAATCGATTCCGTAGAAAAAGCCGCCAAAGCCGGCAAGCTTAAAATCACCTCGATAAACGATTATACCGCAGAAGAAGTAGAAATTGAAATCAAGCTGGCACGCGGGATTTATGCAAAAGACACCATCAAAGCGCTGTATGCTTTTACTGATTGTGAGGTTTCGATAAGTCCTAACCTCACTCTCATTAAGGATGAAATTCCCGAGACAAGCACTGTTTCTGAGGTCTTGCAACACAACACGGAGAAACTCGTTGCTGACTTAACCAAAGAGCTCGAAATTGAGTTAGGGCGTTTACTGGAGAGATTACACGCTCGTAAGCTTGAACAGATATTCATTGAAGAGAGACTGTATAAACAGATAGAGGAAGAAAAGAGTTATAGAGGGGTGATGCAGACCGTTGAGCAGTCTCTTCTCCCCTTTCGTGAGGAACTGGTAAGGGATGTAAGCAAGGAGGATATTGAAAGACTTCTTGAAATACGCATAAAACGGATTTCAAGATATGATATAGACAAACAACACAAAGAAATTCGATCCATAAACAGTGAGATAAAAGAGGTAAAAAACAGCCTCAAAGACCCTGTTGGTTTTACAATTTCCTATATTGATACATTGTTGAAAAAATATGGAAAGGACCAGCAAAGACAGACTGAAATAACCGAATTTACCGAGGTTAGCATCAGAAAAGTTGCCTTGAATAACTTGAATGTAGTGTACAACCGTTCGACTGGTTTTCTCGGGCACAGTCTTAAAATGGAAGATGAAAAAAATGACATGGCTGTTGCATGTTCAGAGTATGACAAGCTTTTGCTCATTTTTTCCAATGGGATTTATAAGGTTATCGCGGTAACAGATAAGCTGTTTGTCGGGAATGAACTGGAGTGGTTTGGAACTGTAGAAAAGGACCGCTGTTTCAATATTGTCTATCGGGACGGTTCGGAGAACTTATCGTATGTTAAACGGTTCATTACCCCAAAATTTATTCTCGAAAAGGAATATTTCCTTTTCCCGCAGCATAAGCGATCAAGAATTCTCCTCCTTCTCCTGGGCCGAAATAAATATGCCCGAGTCAGCCTGGTTCCTTCACCACGGGCTAAATCCAATGTGGTAGAGATTGATTTTGAAGAAATTCTAATAAAAGGAGCGAATGCTAAAGGTAAGCGGGTTTCCAATAGAGTGGTACGAAGGGTGGTGGAGGCTGCTGGGTTGGATAATAAAGAGGATAAAAACAAAAACCTGACACTTCCCGGTTTAGAACTGCCTGAGATTAAAGTATCTAAAGACGATGTGAATACAGAGAAGGCTGGGGAAGAGCAGGAAATTGATGACAGCGAGTAGGGCGCCACAATCACTAAAGATCAGTACCGGCATAACAGAGATTGAGAATTTTCAAGACAGCCTTACTGCTATAGTCGGGAATGCGCCATATCTTCGCTAGAGCTTGAGTGTTTTCGCTGATCAATGAAAGTCTGTCTCGGGAAATATCCAGGTTTGCAAGTGATAGCGGACAACCAATCTTTACGAACCATTCTTTGAATCGATCTGCTGTCAAGGATGCAGCAGCCTCAGCATTATTCATCTTAAGGGCAAATAACCTGCGACCGAGCTGTGCTGTCTTTTCTGGTCGAATAGCTGCGGTGTACTTTATCCAGGAAGGAAGAATGAGAGAAAGACCTGCACCATGATTGGTATCATGCAATGCGGCAAGAGAAGGTTCAATAAGATGGACGGGCATACTTACTCTGCCTAGGCCTGCTGACGTCAAGCCATTTAAAGATAGGGAAGCTGCCCACATAAGCTGTGCTCGTGCCGCATAGTCTGAGGGGTTTTGCAAAACCGCTTCGACACTATTCATGACGCTTTTGATCAAACTTTCCATTATTCCGTTTTGTACGATTGGTGACTCAATTGAATTGTTGCAATACAATTCAACTAGGTGTGCAATGATATCCACTGCACCATAAACAGTCTGCTGCGGCGGCACCGAAAAGGTGGTCTCAGGGTTAAGTATTGAAACTTTCGGAAAAAGCAGCCGGTTGCCGTAACCAAACTTCTGCTGTGTGTACTCGTTTGTAATAACCATACCCGAGTTGCTTTCAGATCCCGATCCTGCAACAGTTGCTACACACGTTAGAGGCGTAACAGATCTAATTTTTTTCTTGGTGGTAAAAAATTTCCAGACATCGTGTTCAACCGGTACGGCACAGCTTATTGCTTTAGCTGTGTCGATAACTGATCCGCCGCCTGCGGCACATATGACTTCGCAGCTGTTCTGTCGAAAGATTTTTACTCCTTCATGAACGCATTTGACTGTAGGGTTTGGGGGGACTTCGCCATGATATGCAATTCGACAACCTGATGCGTACAAGGAGTCTTCGATTTGAGAAAGAGTACCGTTCTGACGGAGTGCATTCTGGCCATGGACAAGAAGGACATTTGTGCCGTATTCTTTCGTTTCAGTTCCGATGGCAGCTATCGTATCCTTTCCAAAAAGTATTTTTACGGGATTATGAAAAACGAAATTATTCAAGAAATTTTATCCTCTGGAGCACTTCTTTTCTCAAGCGCAGTGGTCAATCTGATGAAGTCCTCAATGGTCAGATTTTCTGCACGCTCCCCTGGAGCGAGACCTGCCTCTACCAGGGCTTCAAGGAGGAATTGCCTGTTTCCTTGAAAATCTGAGATTGAAGGTGAAAATTGTAGGTTTATCAAATTGTTAAGTAGAGTTTTCCTCCTTTTTGCAAAGGCGGTCCGTACGACTCTGCTTAAAAATGTATAATCAAACGATGGTGAGCGTGTACTTTTTCCCCAATGCTGAGAAAAATTCAGTCGTATCACAAGTGAATCAATTTTGGGCTGGGGATGAAATTCCTGAGGGCCAAGACGTTTGAGCTTTTCAATAGTGGCACATCCTCGAAGAAGTACCGTTGGAATACCATATTCTTTCGTAGATGGTGAAGCCATGAGTCGCTCAGCGACTTCTTTCTGCAGCATGACAATAACCCAGTCAAGGTGCTCTTTGTTATCGATCAGTTTAAATATAAATGGGTTCGAGATGGAATAGGGCAGATTGGCAACGATCTTAAGGGGTCCACCGCATTGTCGCACCAGTTCTTTGAAATCAAGCCTGAGTATATCTCCATGGAGCAGAGTAACATTGGGAGGTAGAGTTTGCTCTTCAGCATGATAGCGCACCAATCCACTGTCAACCTCAATACCTATGATTTTCTGTGCTCTCCTGGCCAGGTGAAGCGTTAAAGCTCCAAGTCCTACCCCGACCTCGACGACACAATCCTGGTCGCTTATATCACCATACTGCGCAATTGCTTGTGCAGTTCCGGAATGAATCAGAAAATTCTGGCCAAATCGCTTTTTGGGGGCAAGGTTATGATCCCGGAGAATTTCTTTTGTAATGTGTTTGGCCATATTCTTTGCAAGTAGTAATTTTTAAGAGCAAATAAAGGTTTACTGTGATTTTTTAAACTTTATGTTGCGCATAAAAGACAATGGACGACTGCTCGTTCAACCTAATCTTGACCGGGAAAAGACATCAGCGTCAAAAGGGAGAGACTGAGAGGTTTCCTGATAAGAATAATATCCAGCCAACGCTATCATAGCAGCATTATCAGTACAGTATTGAAGCTGAGGGAGAAAAAGTTTGAGATTGTCCTGATGGCATCGTTGCGTTATCTTATTGCGCAGGTGAAGGTTTGCCGAGACGCCTCCTCCGAGAACAATAGTGCCAACCATCTGTTGGTTTGCCGCCCTGATAGTTTTCTCAACAAGGACCTCTGTGACAGCTTCCTCAAAAGAAGCGCAGATATCAGCAACGGGAACATGCCCGGCTTTCAGACAACTCTGGTAGGTGTTGAAAACAGCAGTTTTGAGTCCGCTGAAACTGAAGTCAAGGGAGGAGTTGTCAAGCCATGCCCTGGGAAAGCGGAATGCTGTGATCTCACCATTTGAGGCTGCTCTTGAGACTAGCGGCCCACCAGGATATCCAAGATCAAGAACTTTAGCTACTTTGTCAAATGCCTCGCCAGCAGCATCGTCACGGGTCCTGCCAATTAAGGTAAAGTCTGTGTATCCTCGACAGAGAAAAAGTGCAGTTGTTCCGCCGGAAACAATAAGTGCAACATATGGGAAGGCAGGAGTATCCCTCTCAAGGAAAATTGAGAGCAGGTGGCCGGTCATATGGTCAACACCTACGTAAGGAGTCTTGCTGACACTTGCAAGGGCCTTGCCGTAACAGAAGCCAACCAGAAGAGAACCTATAAGTCCAGGGCCCTGGGTGACGGCAATAAGATCAATATTGCGCAGTGAAGTATTTGCTCGATACAGTGCTTCTTCAACAACAGGGTTGATGGATTCCAGATGTTTTCGTGAAGCAAGTTCTGGAACCACTCCTCCAAATCTGGCATGAATACCATCCTGACTGCTGACCACATTGGAGAGAATCCGGTAATCGTCTTGAAGCACTGCAGCAGCAGTATCATCGCAGGAGGTTTCGATTCCTAATATAAGCATAAAAAGTATACAAACGGGTAACTGGAATATTACACGTCGGAAGAGGCTTCATCGGCACATGGATACGACCCAAGCCATTCGAAATATGAACAGTGTTTGCGAAGTTTTTCACAGCTGGTTTTTATCTTCTGATCCTCAACATGGCCGATCATATCGATAAAAAACTGATATTTCCATAATTTTCCCTTCACTGGTCTTGATTCAATTTTGGCGAGATTAATGTCTTCTTCAGAAAAAACCGTCAGTATTTCATTAAGTGCGCCAGGCCTGTCCATTAGACCAAGGAGCAGTGAGGTTCGATCAACTCCACTGGGAGCAGGGGAGTTTTCCCCAATTACAAGAAAACGTGCACTATTACCGCTGTTATCTTCAATTCCTCTGACAACTACCTGGAGATCGTATGTTTGAATTGCAAGAGAAGATGCAATAGCTCCAATGTTTGGGTTGTTTGCAGCCATCTCTGCGGCAGCAGCTGTAGAAAAAACAGGCAATGTCGGGATTGCCGGCAGGTTTTTTCTTAACCAGTCCCTACATTGTGCAAGAGGTTGTGCGTGAGACGCTACTGTCTGAATATCTTCAAGGTCTCCTGAGCGGCAGACAAGGTTGTGACTTATCCCGAGTCTGACCTCACCGCAAATTTTTACACTATGTTTCATGAATGAATCCAGGGTTGAAAAAACTGCTCCTTCTATCGAGTTTTCGATAGGTACGACCCCGTAGGTTGAACGGCCTTTCTCAACTTGAGAAAACACATCTTCGATGGACTCCATTGCAACATATTCTGCGGATTGGCCAAAATATTTTACACCTGCCAGGTGGGTGAATGTTGCTTCTGGGCCAAGATAAGCAATCTGGGCTTTTTTTTGAGAAAGTCTGCAGCTTGTTATGATTTCATGAAAGATTGAACGAAGAGATTTTTCAGGGAATATGCCATTGTTTTGTCTCATGAGTTCTTCGTAAATCTGACGTTCACGCAGGGGATCCCACTTGGCCCGTTTCCCTTCATCTTTAAGGCGCCCTATTTCTTTAGCAAGGAACAGCCTTTCCTTGAGGAGAGTGACAATCTGAGAATCTATACTGTCGATTTTGCGGCGAACTTTTTGTATACCCTCTTTGGGTGAGTCAGTCATGATATTGCCTGAAATATGAGTTTAATTATATTGCATACAAGTAATTGATTTGAAAACTTAGGGGATTAGAAAATCTCTGTCAAGAGCTATTAAAATAGAATCTGTTGGAAAAAATATAAAGCTCGGGTAAGTTGCAGCAGAGTAACACTGGCAATGGATCAGAAAACAGATACTTAAAGTATACGTTAAAATAGTTGGAATGATACTATGAATAAAACATACGAAGAGATTAATGCAAAAATAAAAGCTGGTGATGCAGTAGTTGTCACAGCTGAAGAAATGACGGAAATCGTACAATCGAAGGGTGCCGAAGAAGCTGCCCAGCGAGTTGATGTTGTCACAACCGGCACATTTGCTCCCATGTGTTCTTCTGGAGCATTCATCAACATCGGCCAGATGATACCAACGATCAAAACCTCCAAAGTTTGGTTTAATAAGGTGCCGGCGTATGCAGGATTGGCTGCGGTCGATGCTTTTCTTGGGGTGACTGAGCCTTGCGAGGATGACCCTTTAAACAAAATCTACCCTGGGGAATTTAAATATGGTGGTGGACATGTTCTCGAGGATCTGCTGCGTGGAGAAAGAATATTTCTCGAAGCGAAAGCATATGGAACAGACTGCTATAATGCGAGGAAACTAAAAAAATATGTTGGTTTAAGCGATCTTCCCAATGCACTGCTGTGTAATCCACGCAACGGATATCAAAATTATAATTGTGCGGTAAATCTTTCCGATAAAACAGTCTATACCTACATGGGCATGCTGAAAGCAAAATGCCAAAATGCCAATTACTGCAGTGCTGGGGAGTTGAGTCCGCTTTTGAACGATCCTTACTATCGAACAATCGGAATAGGAACACGAATATTCTTAGGTGGGGGGATTGGATATGTTACCTGGCATGGGACTCAACATAACCCTAATGTGATCCGGACTGCTAAAGGGGCACCTCGTAAACCTGCTGGTACTTTGATGGTTCAAGGTGATCTAAAGCAAATGACTGCAGATTGGCTCAGAGGGATATCAATTTTAGGGTATGGAAATACCATGGCCGTTGGACTAGGAATTCCAATACCTATACTTAATACTGAAATGGCTGTATTTACAGGAGTTTCTGACAAGGAACTCTTCACTCAGGTAGTAGATTACGGATATGATTATACCAATGGAATTGCGCGTAACTATGGTGAGGTCAGTTATCATCAACTTAAGTCTGGTTCTATTGTCGTTAATGGAAAAGAAGTTCAGACAGCACCATTGTCTTCAATAGTGAAAGCAAGAGAAATTGCAGAAACACTGAAAAAATGGATAATTGACAGAAAGTTTGTTCTCAGCAGGCCGGCCGAGACTTTACCGAGTATGGATAGTGAAAAGCAATGAGTGTTGAGTTGTTTGAAAAATATGATGAATTAAAATCATTGATTAAAAAGTATACTACAGTTGGGGTAGCTTTTTCAGGAGGTATTGATTCTTCCCTGCTTGTATTGATAGCCGTAAAAGTTCTTGGTGCTGAAAATGTTGTTGCTCTGCATGGCAGGTCTGTACTCAGCTGCGATGAGTCCGCTGTCACAAAGACATTTCACCAGAACTTTCATTCATCAGTCGAACTGAAAGTCATAGAACTGAATCCTTTGACCTGGCCGGAATTTGTCAGTAATGATGATAAGCGCTGTTATTTCTGTAAGCGTAAGACATATACTGCCTTTAAGAAACATCTTTGCGGCGTCGGGGTTGAGACCCTGCTTGATGGTACTAATTTTGATGATCTATATTCAAATAGAGCTGGTTTGCCTGTGCTTGACGAGCTGGATATTAAAACACCTCTGGCAGAAGCAGGATTCCGGAAAAAAGAAATTCGTTTCCTTGCCAAAATTCTTGGATTGCAGAACTATAACCTTCCGTCTGACTCGTGCCTGGCAACCAGACTGCAATCGTTGCCGTCAATTGATAATGAAAGTCTCTTTGTGGTTAAAAATCTTGAAACATACATAAAAAATATCGGGTTTAAGGGATGCAGGGTTAAGCCCGACAAGTCCAGTGTGGTTATAGAGCTACGCCAGCAAGACATTGTGAAATTTTCACACAAACACAATAGGTTAAATATTCTGAAAATTTGTCGGAGATTCGGTTTTTCCACAGTTTATCTTGATATTCAAGGGAGGCTTTAACAAAAGAATCACTTGAGATAGTTGCGCAGTGTAAATTAATTCTTGATTATGCGTCTTGATTACATTAAGGTGTCAAATTGATTCGACGTAAAAGCCTGATTATAAAGGATTGTGGCTTGAAAACTCTTTGGAAAAAAGAAGAAAGCTCTTTTTTTCTTTTGACAATTTGATGCAGTTTGAGTAAAGCATCAGACACTAGGAGAAAGGGAACAGTGCAAATACGCCTGTTGCTAAGTAAGAAAGATTTAGTAGGGAGGAATTCATGAATAAGAAGGAATTGGTTGAGAGTATTGCTGGAGCCGCTGACATAAGTAAAGCTGCTGCAGAGAAGGCATTGAACGGAACGCTGGCAGCAATTGCCGAGACATTGAAAAAAGGTGACAAAGTTACCCTTGTAGGTTTTGGTACTTTTTCTGTCTCGAAGCGTGACGCGCGCACCGGTAGAAATCCTCAGACAGGTTCTGCGATTAAAATACCAGCGAAAAAGGTAGCGAAATTTAAAGCCGGCAGCAAATTATCCGAGGCTATCAACTAAGCCTTCGGCATTCGTGAATATCCAATAAGTCATTAAACTGATTTATGCGTTCCTTTCACCGGGATTGACCCGATCGAAAGGAAAGCAACACGAAACCGTTTAAAATACCTGAAGGGAATATATCGGAAAGTTTGTCGTAAACTTGTCCTGATCCGCTCCCAGCCGGGCTTGAAAGTCAGTAAAAAGGTCATTCCTGTAAGGAATGACCTTTTTTGCATTACGTCCCGTCCCCTTTGTTCAAAGATATAGGCTGAAAGAATGATAAGAATGCTAGATTATGGTGCTGGAAATGTCCGTAGTGTTTCAAACGCTATAAAACTGCTTGGATGCGAAGTTGAATATGTCAAGTCACCAGAAGATATTGTCTCTGCCGACAAGCTTATATTTCCAGGAGTAGGTAATTTCGGTGTGGTTATGTCCCGCCTGGAAAATGACAGGTATATTGAGCCCCTTATCAGGAGAATTTAAGAAAACAGGCCTCTTCTTGGAATTTGTGTAGCTCTGCAGACTTTTTTTGAAGGAAGTGAAGAAGCTCCAGGAGTAGCGGGCTTAGGAGTCATACCTGGAATGGTGCGCAGGTTTACGGATGCTGATCTCTCCGTTCCACAAATAGGTTGGAATGGGATACTTCCTCAAAAGCAGTCTTCTCTGTTGAAAGGGTATAGCAATGAAAAATTATATTTTGTTCATTCTTATTATGGTGAGATTTTAAAAGAAAATCTTTCCTGGATATTATCAACAACCACTTATGGGTGTGAATTTATTTCAGCTGTTCAACGTGGCAATGTTGCAGCATTTCAGTTTCACCCTGAGAAGAGCGGCTCTCCCGGTCTTGCACTCTTAAAAAACTTTCTGGAAGGCAGGCTTGACTCCATGGATAATGTCAGTGAAGAACTCTCGCGGAGTTCAACTGTTATGGCTAAGCGAGTTATTGCTTGTCTTGATGTACGCACGAATGACAATGGAGATCTTGTAGTCACTAAAGGAGATCAGTATGATGTTCGTGAACAAGGACAGGTCAGAAATTTAGGTAAACCTGTTGAGTTAGCGAAAAGGTATTATGAACAGGGAGCTGATGAGATTACTTTTCTCAATATTACTGGTTTTCGAGATTTTCCCATGAAGGATCAGCCAATGCTCGAAGTTCTTGAAAAAACATCTGAGAATGTTTTCGTTCCACTTACTATAGGTGGAGGAATTAAAGCATTTACAGATTCTGAGGGAAAGTCCTACTCGGCTCTTGATGTAGCATCTTCATATTTTCGAGCTGGTGCTGATAAGGTTTCAATTGGCAGTGATGCTGTATATGTTGCCGAAATTTTTCTCATAAGTGGCGGTGTAAAAGACGGAACCAGTTCCATTGAGCAGATATCAAGGGTTTATGGTGCTCAAGCAGTTGTTATTTCTGTTGATCCGAGACGAGTATATGTTGAGTCCCCTCTAAGTACTGCCCGGCACACAGTCAAAACATCCTCTCTGGGCCCAAAGGGTGAACAATACTGCTGGTACCAGTGTACTGTAAAAGGAGGAAGAGAGGGCCGTGATATTGATGTTATCGAGCTTGTACAAAGCTGTGAATCCCTGGGTGCCGGTGAGATTCTCCTCAATTGCATAGACAAAGACGGAACCAACAGTGGGTTTGATATCGAGTTGATCAATCATGTTCGTCAGGCCGTTTCCATACCTGTGATAGCCTCGAGTGGAGCAGGGAAGGCCTCTCATTTTGTTGAGGTTTTTCAGGAAACCGAAGTCGAAGCGGCATTAGCTGCAGGCATTTTTCATAGAAGTGTCGTCTCTATTGATGAAGTAAAACAAGCAATGAAAGCAGCTGATATTGAGATTCGATGAAATCCACAGTTGCTATATCGTACTCGTACTGCAGAAGAAATGAGGCCTCACATGAGAGATAAGAACTGTCTCGCCTGTTTCGTGCTTTCTTTCTGTTAAAAGGTCCTAGTGATGTTTTTTAGGCGTATAAAAATTAAGACTGCTGAGAAACTGTTCACCTTCACTTCTATAAGAGGTGACTTCAACTTCTGGAAATGACTGCTCCATGTAATGCAGATCTATTCCAAATTCAGGCAAATCCGGATGGGCGCAAACCCGGCCTTTGTTGAACACTTTGATGTATGGGTGACGCCCTTTTTTGTGAATATCATAATCATCGTATCTGTGCTGATATGTGATGCAGTAACTGGTGGGGATGGTATCAAAGGAATATTTAAAAGTGCTATTCTGGTAGCGTCTGTCGATCTTAAGAGATTCTCTTCTCTTTTCTATATATTCGAGTAATTCCTGTCTGTGATCCATCCTATTGCTGAAAAGCAGCTCTGTTGCCTTTGT
>JAZBNU010000234.1:0-5142 GCA_036350815.1 Desulfopila sp. | reverse complement strand
TGACCTGATGCGAATGTTTGCTCAACTCTTCAAACTGCAGGTATTGAATTGCAGTTATGACACTGTCGGTATGACAGTATGGTTTCCACAGATCGAGCGAGTCAATGATGATAAGGAGTGAATGCATCTAATTATATCCGAATATGTTGTAGTCTTGATTTGAAAAACATGCAGTGATCATAAAATGATCTGCTAATTCCAGAAAGAGTATTTGCAACTATTATGTTGATCTCTCTTCAATATCACGGTAGCTCAAGCCGGTCAAACCAATATATTCTGCTCGGGGACGAATGAGACGATTATTACTCCACTGCTCGAGAATATGAGAGGTCCACCCTACCGTACGACTGATGGCAAATACTGGTGTAAACAGTTCCATCGGCAGCCCCATGGCATTATAGAGTGAGGCTGTATACAGGTCAACATTGGGGTAGACGTTTGTTTTTTCACGAACAATTTTTTCGATTTCTGTAGTAATCTCAAAATCTGAAGATTGCCCGACAAGACTGGTTATCGCTCTGGCATGCTCCCGCAAAAGTGCCACACGTGGATCCTCGCAACGATAGACACGATGACCAAAACCGGGAATTTTTTCATTATTGGCCAACTTTTCAAGAATTATCTTTTCGGTGTTTTCAGGCGTTCCAATTTCTTTTAAGAGACGCATAACCTCCATGTTTGCCCCGCCATGAAGGGGGCCTTTGAGAGTGCCGATAGCAGATGTTACAGATGAATAGATATCTGAAAGAGTTGCAGACGTCACTCGAGCGGCGAAGGTAGAAGCGTTAAGCTCATGATCGGCATGAAGAATAAGTGAAACATCAAATGCACGTTCAATAAGAGGGTTCGGCGGAGTCCCCTGCAAGGTATAGAGAAAATTATAGGCAATACCATGACCGGGTACGGGTTTTATCGGTTCCAGACCTTCCCGCAGTCGTTGATGGGCTGCAATAAGCAAAGGAATACGCAAAGCAAGTCGCTGCGCCTTGCGCAGACAGGCATCAAGCCCAGTGTTGCCGCTATCCGGATCCCAATGGCCAAGTGACGATACTGCTGTTCGAATAACCTCCATGGGAGTAGCAGCTTTGGGAAACATGCGTAAAATCATCACGGTTTCAACTGGAAGAGACATGGAACCAGTGAAACCATCAAGAAAAGCCCTGAATTCGGTTACTCGCGGAAGTCCTCCATACCAGAGAAGATAGGCAACCTCTTCAAACGTGCTTTTTTCTGCCAACTCAAGTGCATCATATCCTCTATAGAGAAGGCGCCCTTGATTGCCATCAATACAACAGATTCCTGAGTCACAAGCAACAATGTCTGCCAATCCTGCGGTTTGTTTTGTGCTTTTATCCTGCGGTACTTTCCCGCCAGTGTAAAGTGTATTCACAAATACTATTCTCCTAAAAAAAATTCATGTCGGGAAGTTGAGTAGCAAAACCGGTGCCAATTATCATAATAGCCATATATCACTGTAAATTGAGACTATTCGCGTTTTTCGTGAGAAAAATGCGAGTCTACATTGCTGCGAAAAGGAAAATCATTTCCGAAAAGCATTTATTACGCTGCATCGACGAAACAAACGAGAACAAGTATTCCGAAATACATCAACATTATGTCACTCTATCCGGTCAAAAGAAGAGGGTTGTAAAACTCAAGTCATTTCAACCGTCCTTCCTCTCCATCACTTCCCTATTCTCGATTGTATTCACCAACGAGTAAGAAACATGACAAGAAGTACGAGGAAAAAATCAAATGGTATAGTAATTGCTACAATATGTTGTGATAGTAATGCTATACTACATCATCACCTTTTCATTGCAGCCATGATCATAAGGTATAATGGAAAAGATTGAACACTCTGTTAACAGAACCAAGGAGACCAGCATAATGCAGGAAACTACCCGTCACCTCTTTCATCGTCCGGATTTCTGCATTCTCTTTCTCATCACCTTTTTCCTCTTCAGCGCAGTATCACCCACGGAATCGAAAACCGTCTCTGCACCAGTTAAAATTGGTGTCCTGGCAATACGTGGAGACGAATATTGTCTCAAGGCCTGGTCTCCCACCGCAGAATATCTCAACCGGATGATCCCTGATCATCAATTTATTATCACCCCCCTCCATCACGACATGATCATTCCAACTGTACGCCGCAATGAGGTGGATTTCATTCTCGCTAATGCATCCTACTATATTGAATTGGAACAGTTCTTTGAAGCGAACAGAATCGCTACATTAAAAGAATTACACTCCGGTATAGTGACCACACAGTACGGCAGTGTTATTTTCACTCGGTCTGACCGCCGCGACATTCGAACCATAAAAGACTTACAAGGAAAAACCTTTATGGCGGTGTCGGAGAAATCATTCGGTGGCTGGCAAATGGCCTGGCGGGAGATGAAGGAGAAGGGAATCGACCCTTATGACGATTTCAAAAGTCTGCAGTTTGCAGAAACGCATGACAATGTAATTTTCGCCGTTCGCGACGGACTGGTCGATGCTGGAGCCGTACGAACCAATATTTTCGAATCCCTTCTAGCCGAGAAGAAAATTCGCATAGAAGATTTCTACATATTCCCCAGAATCTATCCAGCTGCTACACAACCTCCATATTTATCCACCACACGAGAATACCCGAACTGGCCCATGGCCAGAACAAAAGAAACTCCCGAAAGGCTCGCTGAAAGGGTCGCAGTAGCCCTTCTTCAGATGGAAGCGGACTCTCCGGCAGCACAAGCAGCCGGCGTAGCAGGCTGGACGATCCCCCTCAACTACCAGCCGGTTATTGAATGTATGAAAGAGCTCCGTATCGGACCCTATCAAAACGACGGCAAAATCTCATTAAAGGATATGCTGTATTATTACGGCTCCTGGCTCATCGGTCTTGTAGTTTTTGTCGGCACCCTTTTCACCTTAACTATTGTTGTACTCAGGTTGAACCGTAAAATACATATCTCCAATAAGACATTACGACAGGAGATGACGCTTCATAAAATTCTCGATAAAGAGCTGGAACAAGCCAAAGAACAGGCAGAAGCAGCGACCAAGGCAAAAAGCCAGTTTCTGGCAAATATGAGTCACGAAATCCGTACACCCATGAACGGGATAATCAACGCAACTGAGCTGGCCCTTGAACAGCCGCTTTCTGAAGATGTAAGCAAGTTTCTTCGCATCGTCCAGAACTCTTCCTACGCTCTGCTTGGAATCATTAACGATATATTGGACTATTCCAAAATAGAGGCTGGGCAATTATCTCTAAAAGAAAGAGTTTTCAGACTTGATGAAATTTTTGACAATATTATCGACGTGTTTTTTAATCAATGTTCAGAAAAAGGGATCGAACTGCTGGTTGATATTGCCCAGGACACCCCCAGGTTTCTCTACGGTGATTCCCTCCGATTGCAGCAGGTCATTACAAATATGGTCAGCAATTCCTTGAAATTCACTGCTTCCGGCGGCACAATCACCATCAGTGTAAAAAAACAAGAGCCACAGATTAAAGAGACCCTCGAAGAGAATCAGATTATTCTGTTCTTTGCAGTCAAGGACACAGGTGCTGGAATTTCACCAGACTATCTGCCTATGCTTTTTGAACCTTTTACCCAGGGCGACAGTTCTTCAACCAGGAAAAATGAAGGTACCGGCCTGGGGTTGAGCATCTGTAAAAAGTTTGTGACTATGATGCACGGAACTATTGGGGTCGACACTCTCCTCGGACAAGGAAGTACCTTCTATTTCACAGTCAGAATGAAACTGGCAGCCTCTACTCTGGGAAAAGTTCATGAAACTCCTCCAGACCTTAAAGGTTTTGCTGTTCTTGTTGTTGACGACTGTAGTGACAGCCGGACTATCATGTCCAACATGCTCAACTCACTGGAATTTGAGGTAGAGACACTCCCCTCAGGAACAGATGCTCTTTCCAGACTGCAACCGATCAATATCAAAAATAACCCGGTGGATCTCATTTTGATGGACTGGAAAATGCCGGAAATGGATGGTCTGGAAACAGTAAGAAAAATACGCCGGGAACTCCAGTTGACTCTTCCTGTAATTATCATGACAGCCTTTCCGCGAGAACAGCTCAAAGTGGAAGCTGAAAAAGCTGGTGCCAACGGTATACTGAATAAACCGATATTTCAGTCCACTCTCTTTGATGCCCTTATGGATGCATTCGGCAAAAATGCTCCTCGAAAAAATGGTGCTCAACCGGTTTTTTCCACAAAAATATCCATTTACAAAAATCACCTCAAAGGCAAAAAAATGCTGGTTGCCGAAGACAACATCACCAATCAGCAAGTCATAAGGGCTATACTGGAAAATGCCAAGATATCCGTCATAATAGCATCTAATGGAGAAGAAGCTGTTAAGGAGGTGCAAAGTTCTGTTTTTGATGTCGTACTTATGGATATTCAAATGCCGAAAGTAGACGGTTACCAGGCCACAAAGATGATACGTGCGCTGCCAGGGGGAGACGCCATCCCTATCATTGCCATGACCGCCCATGCCATGAAAGGTGATGAGGAGAAATGCCTTGAAGCAGGAATGGACGGCTACATAGCAAAACCTATTAAGCAGGACCGCTTTTTTTATACAATCTGGCGCACCTTACAGAAAAAAACTTCTCTTAATGCCATCGACAATACTAAAAAATCATCTTCAATGCCGGAACCCCACCCATTATCTTCTGAGGAATCTAACCGCAAAGGAGATGAAGAAGAGGCTGGATTCACTTTGCCAGGATTTAATATAGTAGAAGTACTGCACGCTACCGGACTCAATCACCATGCTCTGAAGAAAATTATAGTAAATTTCTATCATGACAACAGCACGACTATGGCTGCCATCAGGAAGGCCTTACAGGAAAATGATCGAGACGGACTCGCCATGCTGGCCCATAGTCTGAAAGGAAGCGCCGCCGGCATCGGTGCACAGAGACTGGCCGATATCGCCGCTGCCGCAGAACGTGTCTACCGAAACAGACCCACCCCCACAGCCATGCAGGACATAAGCGAAAAACTTTTACACCAGTTGCAGCAAAGTCTCGAGACAATCCTCCCCTTGCTGAAAAAAGAGAGTTCCAATGAAGTAATCTCCCAGCAAAAATCATCTGAAGAGCATGATATTACAGCAACACTTCTT
>JAZBNU010000233.1:0-7297 GCA_036350815.1 Desulfopila sp. | reverse complement strand
TTCTGATAAAATAGAATATCAGATCGTTACAGGTACGTTGGAAATAGAGGGAAACGTGGAAAAAATAGCAGAAAAAGTACGAGTGGGTGAACGCATTGATGATGAAGAATTTCTTCTTCTGGAAAAGGAAGCCGATATCCATCATCTCGGCTTTCTAGCCGATGCTGTCCGACAGCGGAAACATCCTGAAAAGAAGGTCACCTATGTCATTGATCGAAATATCAACTATACCGATATCTGTGTTTCGGAGTGCAGTTTCTGCGCCTTCTACAAAAAGGTGGGTAGCCCGGAAGGCAAACTCCTTGACCGGGCGGAGCTTGCCAGGAAAATAACTGAAACCAAGAGGCTGGGTGGTACACAGATTCTGCTGCAGGGTGGACTCCACCCAGAGCTTACCATTGACTATTATGAGGATCTGGTTCGCTTCATTAAGTCGAAAGATATCCATCTGCATGGTTTCTCTCCACCGGAAATCTTTCACTTTGCTGCTGTTTCTTCTCTCACAGTTGAAGAAGTACTTGATCGTCTTATTGCTGCAGGGTTGGACTCCATTCCCGGAGGCGGTGCTGAGATACTGTCTGATCGGGTTCGATCGTTGACTTCGCCCAACAAATGTTCAGCCGACCAGTGGCTTGCAGTCATGGAAAAAGCACATATAAGAGGATTGCGTACCACCGCTACCATGATGTTTGGCCATGTGGAAACCATACCAGAACGGTTGGAGCATTTACGGAGACTGCGGCAGCTCCAGGATCGCACCGGTGGATTTACCGCATTTATTCCCTGGCCTTTTCAACCAGACAATACGGCATTACACAGCACTGTGGCATCAGGAAAGACAGGAGGATATGGGTATCTGCGCATGCTTGCACTTTCACGCATTTACCTTGATAATTTTGATAACATTCAGGCTTCATGGGTGACCCAGGGAGCCAAGGTGGCACAACTGGCCCTGTTTTTTGGAGCCAATGACTTCGGCAGCACAATGATTGAAGAGAATGTCGTGGCTGCTGCGGGAGTACGTTTTCGTCTGACAGAAGATGAGATCAGGCATATTGTTGAAGATGCAGGATTTCGAGCGCAGCAGCGTCTTATGGACTATACCGAGGTGAATGGAGGTCATTGAGAGAAGGTGGCAGTGCAGAGCTACTCTCTGCCGGCTCCCTTTCAGTTTTCTACACGAAGCGCGAATTTGACCTTCGTTTATCCCTATATATTGAAAGTGTGTGACGCTAATAATTTTTCCTGATTACGTATAATCCTCAGCTATGATCTTTTTGTTCGGGAGACAGATTTAATTTTTCTAGGAAAGGCTGAGGGGACAGATTTTTTTTCACGTTGTATTGTGAAAATAAATCTGTCTCCCGTATTCAAGAAGAAAAATAAAATCAGTTCCCTGGCTACTGAGTCACTGGCAACGCATGCGATTTGGCTGAACTTCGTACGTAATCAGATACTTTTTTCTTTCTCATCAATATGTATTTGAAGCCTTCATGAGTGGAATTGTCTGCTATACTGCACCCTGGGTAATTCCTATTGGGACGCCTGCCATAAAAGAAGGTGCGGTTGTTGTCGACCATGAAAAAATACTCGATGTCGGACCGCGTTCCGATATGGTTCGCGCCTGGCAGGCAGCGGAAATTCATGAACTGCATGGCGTGATTTTCCCACCTCTGGTAAACAGCCATATTCATCTTGAGCTCTCCCATATCAATGATATTAATCCTCTGCCGCCTGGAGCCGGAATGGTGGAGTGGATAGAAGAACTCCTGCGCAGACGAATGCAGAGCAATGATTACCCTGCGGAGATCCATAGAGCTTCTCAAGCTATGATCGACAAACAGAAAACGTCTGGCGTGGTGTTGCTGGCGGACATTCGAAATACACCTTCTGCGCCGTTTCGCCGCCCCTGGGAGGGACCTCCTGAGATTTATCATATTCTGGAAGTACTTGCTCCTAACAGAAAAAGGGCAATTGGGGTTGAGCGGGAATTATCCGAGATTTCTCAGTATCAGGCAGTCAGTCCCCATGCCCCATATTCTACCAGTGCCGAGCTCATAAAAATATTAAAAAAAAGGGCTGAAAAAAACGGTGCTCTTTTCTCCATTCATGTGGCGGAATCTATCTTTGAAAAAGAGTTTGTCTGTTCGAAGAGCGGCCCTTTTCGCGATCTTCTGGAAAAACGGAAGAGCTGGGACAACACCATTTTAGGAGAGGGAACTTTTTTCGGCAGTATTGATTATCTGGACAAACTGGGAGTGCTTGATGAAAGGACATTGTGTGTCCATTGTGTCCATATAGACGAGAAGGAAATTGAGATACTAGGCAAGAGAGGTGCACATGTCTGCCTTTGTCCCGGCAGCAATCGTTTTCTCGGAGTAGGGCTTCCTCCGCTTGAAAAGATGCTTGCAGCTGGTCTGCTTCCCTGCATAGGCACTGATTCCAGTGCTTCCAATACTGACCCTGATATGTGGAGTGAGATGCGGATTCTTCAAGAAAACCATCCCTCCGTTTCCGCAGCTACAATCCTGCAGATGGCCACTTACGGGGGGGCGAAGGCCTTGGGAAGACTTGATGATTATGGTTCTCTGGAGAGAGGGAAGCGGGCTGTTTTCCTGGAAATTGATATTACAGGCCACACCGGGTCAGAGGAATCTGATATTTTTGAATACCTTGTTGGTGAAGCAGCCCCCCGAAAAATACAGTGGATAGCAGCACCGAAATGGAGATGAAAGACCAGAAAGATACACATACGTCTGTCCGGATTGGAATGGTGAACTATATCAATACCGCCCCCATCTATGAAATCTGGAAAAAGACCATTGATGATTACCGCTATATTATAGTAGAAGAGCCTCCCGCGGTTCTCAATCGTCTGCTTGCCTCGCAGCAGATCGACATGGGATTTGTCTCTTCATATGAATACTGTGTCCGTCCGGAACAGTATCGCATTCTGCGTGATCTTTCCATAAGTTCGACAGGTGCTGTTGGCTCTGTTTTTATTTTTTCCAGGGTTCCGTTGGAAAAACTGGATAGTAAGCTGGTTCTTCTCAGCAACCAGTCGGAAACCTCCGCCTGTCTCGTGAAAATAATTCTGGAAGAATTCTATGGTATCCGGCCGCAATATATTTCAGGGGGTGTTTTTGGTGAGATCAGCCGATCGTGCCAGGCTATTCTTGCCATAGGTGACGATGCTCTTCGCCTTGTCACCAGCGGAGGATATGATTACCAGTTTGATTTAGGCGAGATCTGGTATCAGCATACCGGATTGCCTTTTGTCTTCTCTGTATGCGTCGTACGAGAAGCCTTCTGTCGTAAACACGGCGATATAGTGGAACAGGTTCGCAGAAGGCTGATTGCCTGTCGGGAGCAGGGCAAGGATAATCTGGATGCCATCTGCCGCAGGGTGGCACCGGTGATTCCCATGGAATATGGTGCATGCTACAGATATCTTCAGGGGCTTGAATATGATCTTGGTGAAAATAAGTGTCTCTCTTTAGAAAAATATTTTGGCTATCTGATACATAGAGGCGAGGCAGATAAAGAGGCCGTGCCTTTGAAATTCTTTTAATGAATTGCATCTCGTTTGTCATTCGATGCGCTTATATTTATAGAGAAATCATGCAGAAAATTCTTCTAGCCGTTACCGGTGCCAGTGGGATGCTCTTTTTACCGCCCTTTATCAAGTTGCTGGCTCAACATAGTGATACCCATATTCTTCATGGAATTTGTTCTCAATCTGGAGAAAACGTTTTGCAGTATGAGCAGAATCTCCGGCCGCAACAGCTTCATGGCGTTTCCAGATGGTTCGGCATAGATGATTTCAGTGCTGCGCCGTCTTCCGGTTCCAGTGGATATGATGCCATGGTCATTTTGCCCTGTACCATGGGAACTCTTGGTGCGATTGCCTCAGGACTCAGTCGTAATCTGATCCACAGAGCCGCCGATGTGATGCTCAAAGAGAGGAAAAAATTGATACTGGCCGTTCGAGAAACACCTCTTGGCCGGACACATCTGCTCAATATGCTGGCGGTTCATGATGCCGGTGCGTTGATTATGCCGCCGATGCCCGGCTATTATCACAGGCCGACAAACCTAGAAGAGGCCGCTTTGACCTATTGCTGGCGTCTGGCAGACCAGCTGGGAGTGAAAATCAAGGATCGCAAACGATGGGAAGGACCTGAAAATGTTTGAGAAAATTTCAATTCTCCTTGAGATGATCAAGTTCAAATTGACCATATTTGCCATGCCGTTTGCTTTCATGGGTGCTTTTCTTGCCGCCGGTGGACTGCCGCCGCTTGCCATCTTTGGCTGGATCATTCTTGCCATGGTCGGGGCCCGGACCTGCGCCATGGGCTTTAACCGCATTGTCGATCGTAAATATGACGGAGCAAATCCCAGAACGGTTGACCGCGCTATCCCATCGGGTCAGGTGAAGCTTGGAGAAGCATGGGCTCTGGTTGTTCTTTCCGGGGCACTCTTCTTTTTCGCCTGCTACAACCTCAATACTCTGACTCTTCAGCTGGCGCCACTGGCCCTTGCTTTGACTCTTTTTTACTCGTTGACGAAAAGATTCACCTCCTATTGCCATATTATCCTGGGCGCTGCCCTGGCATTTTCTCCCCTCGGAGGATGGGTGGCGGTATCGGGCACGCTGGTGAACTACCCCTATGCCCTTTCACTGGGGGTGCTTTTCTGGGTCGCTGGTTTTGATACTATCTATGCCTGCCTTGATGCCGATTTTGATACATCTGCCAAGCTCTACTCCCTGCCCGCTAAAGTGGGCAGAGAAAAGGCCTTCAGGATTGCAGGTTTTCTACATGTTACTGCTTTTCTTCTTTTCGTTCTTACAGGTGTACAGGCACAGTTGAACGCTTTTTACTATATCGGTCTGGCCTTTGCCGCGGCAGCGTTGTTTTATCAACACAGACTTGTCAGACCCACTGATCTGTCTCGTATCCATGCGGCTTTTTTCTCTATGAATGGTTTCATCAGTGTGGCTCTTTTTCTTGCCACCTGGATATCTCTTGTCACAGCGACAATATGAAAACGGCCCTTATCCGGACCATGCTTCCATTGTTCAGCTGTATCTTTTTAGCCACGCAATATTTCTGCGCAACGACAGCTATGGCGCAAGCTACCCTGATTAAAGACGGGACGGGTCGTACTCTTGTTTATGGTGAAATACAAGAGGATCTCGCCGATGTCGCCTATTCGGGTGATGAATATTTCAAGTATGACGTTTTCTGGAGCGGAAGAATAAAAATTGGGGAACTTTTCCTGCAGCTCATTGCTTCAGAGCAATGTCCAGATTGCTTTGAAATTGACGCAAGCATCACTTCCCGAGGGAGCATTATTGACGCGCTGTATCCTATAGAAGACAGGCATGTTACAACAATTCGAGGAAGTGAGAGATTACCCTTTCACTGTGAGATCTGGCAGAAACAGGGGAGAAACTATACAGCACATAAAACCATAGTATACAACCAGCAAGATTTCTCTCTTTTCAAAACAAAATCTGGAAACGACGGGGAGTTTTTTCAGTTTGACGGTAAAGTTCATAATGAGTTCTCCGCTTTTTTTGCCAGCCGGGTAATGGATTTGCAGAAGGAGAAACCGATAGTGGTGCCGACATTTGGAGACGAAAAGAGAGTTGAGGTAGTGGTTGTGACACTGGCTGAAGATCTTTTGCAGAATACTCTTCTTGGCGATGTCAGGACTTTGAAGGTTTCCCCTGTCTTAACTTTTTCCGGTTTATATGACAAGAAAGGAGATACCGTTATCTGGTATACCAGTGACGAGTGTCGTGTTCCAGTACAAATTCAATCAAAGTTAGTTATAGGATCTCTGACTGCTACACTTGTGGAATATGATAATCCTTTATGTGAACGATACGCAGATTTCTCAACATCATTTTCTTTGCCCTCGAGCACCCTGGCAACGCAGACATCAGCAGATCCACGATGAGTTATGAATTTCTTTTATTTTTATAGAGAGTATTTTATTATTGAGTTCAACCTAAAATGAACAGGAGCAAAGAAATGACAATGACGAATTCTCTTCTCAAAACCGATTGTCCAGATTTAGAGCTTGTCCACCGGGGTAAAGTGAGGGATATGTATGCTATCGAAGGCCATGAAGACAAACTGCTTATGGTGGCCACGGACAGGATATCCGCCTATGATGTTGTAATGGACACCGCTATTCCCGGGAAAGGCAAAATTCTTACGCAACTGTCACTTTTCTGGTTTGAGCTCTTAGGAGATGTAGTTGAAAATCATCTCATTTCCGCCGAGGTGGAAGAATATCCCGAGGTGTGTCATCGCTATCGAGATCAACTGGCACAACGATCGATGCTGGTCAAAAAAACAAGCCCGCTACCGGTTGAATGCATTGTGCGCGGCTATATCTCCGGGTCTTTCTGGTCTGCATATCAGAAAGATCCGGTTGTCTGCGGGTTTGATCTTGGAGATGGCCTGCGAGAGTCTGATAAACTTGCTCAGCCTCTTTTCACCCCATCCACCAAGGCTGCTATCGGTGACCATGATGTGAATATTTCTTACGAGGAGATGGAGCAGATTGTCGGGCAAGAGACTGCTGCCAAAATATCAGCTATAAGTTTGGAGCTGTATACGCGGGCGGCTGATTTTGCACGCGAAAAAGGAATTATTATTGCTGATACAAAATTTGAGCTTGGCAGGCAGGGAGATAGAATTATCCTTATTGACGAGGTTTTAACTCCCGACTCTTCCAGATTCTGGCCGATGGATGAATATGAGCCAGGGAAGGGACAGCCAAGTTATGACAAACAGTTTCTCCGCGACTACCTCTCTTCCTTGAGATGGGATAAAACGCCTCCTCCACCAGAACTTCCCGATGAGATCGTAGAGAAAACCAGGGGCCGTTACGAGCAGGCTTTACAATTGCTCACGGAAAAATAAACGAGATACTCCTGATCTGCGGCGGCACGGAATACTGGTCCTGATGTTTCAATACCACGATTCCTGCCGCCTCCATCCTCTCACTTTTTCTGCATCTTTTGCACGCTGATCGGATACTATTATATGTATAAACGGCTCATTTTTGCCCCGGCACTTGTCGTTCTGGCCTACGGTTTGCTGGTAAGTAATGATTTTAAAACTATAGCTGCGGGAATTGCGATATTTATTGTTGGGATGCTCTTTATGGAGGATGGCTTTAAGCTGTTTACTGGTGGGGTATTGGAAAAAATACTCAAAGAAACCACTCGAACGGTAACAAAGGCTATCTTCAGCGGTTTCGCGGCAACAGCTGTAGT
>JAZBNU010000232.1:0-3936 GCA_036350815.1 Desulfopila sp. | reverse complement strand
TTCCAACCATCTGCCACTACCACATTATCAACCGTCACATAAGGTACTCCAGTTTTTTTAAATCGATTCGCCGGATTATGTGTGGCATCTGCAATCCACGCCATGTATACGCCTGGCAAGTTGGCATTATGTGCTAATGCGTTACATTTATAGTCCGCTCCTGTCACTCCGCCAAGATTCCCGAGATATTGGATGCTGGACACAAATACAAATTTTGGAGGGCAGTTCAGTTCCGCAGGTGGCTTAAAACCTGTATTATTTAAATAACATAGATAATTTTTGAGCTCGTCACTTATTTGGCATTTGCATTGACTTTTTAGAGGAACGACCACTACTTTGTTTTGCCCATAATTAACTCCTGGAATCATGCTGAAGATGAGCAAGGTTGCAATGGTCAAGGCAATCGATTTCACTCTCAGCTCCTATGGGATTGCGACCTATTCTTTACTGAAATTTACTGGATACGTAGGATACACACTAAAAATAATACCCGACAATAGCTACCTGGTCAACTTTTTCCCTTATTTGAAAAACTAACTATGGTTTTAATATAAATCACTACCACTTGTTAATTGAAACCTCGAACCCGAACTCAGCCAGGCAATCAAATGGATCAACGTCGGCTACGTTATGTATTTTCAAATTAATGGGATCAAAATAACAATAATTAATAATTAAGATGCGACCCCATTCTCGTCATTAAGATGCGACCCCATTTTACATTGATACTACGTTGTTCCATTGACAAAGTTCTGCTGTTTCATCTAACATATTGATTGATACAACTTCTTTTTTGTGAAATCACTGGCCGGCTCGGTCAAACCTTGAGCATGTTCTCACTATTTTTCTGTCCAGTGGGACATTCGTTACAGGCTTTGGCAAAGGGCGTCCATACGTCTATTTCATATGATGGAGGTGGTGCAATGAAGCCTATTGAAGTACGATTCTCTTTGTCGATATTGTTTTATTCTATCATTGCCTTCTGCTATACACCTGCCTCGGCAGCAGATATCTATGTTTCACCTGGTGGAAGTGGTGCGGGGAGCATTAACGATCCCGCAGATCTGCAAATTGCTTTGAATACGGCTGCCGCCAACATGGAGGATGATGTTATTTATTTAGAGATGGGAACCTACTCTGGTAATTTTACCTATACTCCAACAACAGATGCAAACAGTATTGAGATTCAAGGCGGATGGAATAGCGATTTTTCTATCCGCACCATTGCGCCTGCAAACACGATTCTCGATGGGAGCAACAGCGGAAGGGTCTTACAATTCAATGACCACAATACATCGACGGTCAGTAGTTCCATAACTGTCGAGGGGATAACTGTCCAAAGAGGAAGTGCAGACATGGGAGCAGGCATCTATGCCTATACCCTGCCGCCAGGCAACATTGTTTTGCGCAATAATATTGTGGCAAATAACCATGCTGAAGGAATAGGTGGCGGAATATTAGCCGCCTGCGACTGGACATCACCCACAGGCTGCAATATCAACATCTCTAATAATATCATATACAACAATAGTGCAACAGGGTATATGGACGGGGACACAAGAGAATCCGGAGAAGGCGGCGGCTGTTTTCTATTGTCAACCGGAATAACGGTGATAGTCAACAATCTCATACATGACAACACGGCAGGTACAAGCCGTACTTTCGAAGGAATGGGTGGTGGAATAAGTGTAGATATATACTCGGGTACATTGAACTTCACTAACAACACCGTCACGAAGAATACCGCCTATCAGGAATACAACGGCACCAATGGCACTGGTGGCGGTGTCATGATAGGCACAGCCGACGCTCCATGGGGATCGGCAGACATTCACCTTTTCAATAGTATCATTTATGGTAATTTTTCTGAATCACCTCAAGGAGCCAATGATATTTATCAAAATATCAGTACCACGGGACCGGCCGCGGGCAGCAGTATTGAAATCCGTTATTGTAATTACACCGACATGAATATCAGTGGTGGAGTAAGTCCAATCACCAGTAACAATCTTCATGTCTTTCCTTACTTTTCCACCGACGCAGCAACTCTCTATTTTTTAACGGACAAATCTCAATGCATCGATGCAGGAAGTAACTTTGCACCATCATTGCCAAATAAAGATCTTGCGGGTTGGAGTAGACCACAGGATGGCGACAATAACGGAGTGGCTGTAGCAAATATGGGCAGTTATGAACAGGTTGTTGAAGTGCCGTTTCCCTGGACAACCATATTTCCGGCGATATTCAAAGGTCAAGATTGAGGCAGGACATTTTCATCTTCTGCACCACTCTTTCATTCTTTTATCACTCAGAGAGAGGGGAACATTCACAGCAGCAGG
Source organism: Desulfopila sp. (assembly GCA_036350815.1). Taxonomy (GTDB): domain Bacteria; phylum Desulfobacterota; class Desulfobulbia; order Desulfobulbales; family Desulfocapsaceae; genus Desulfopila_A. The sequence continues at coordinate 1,597 of JAZBNU010000232.1, read as the reverse complement.
AGGAACAACTTTTCATACTGCTGTCGGCATGCGAGAGGAAGGTTTGCTATGGAGAATTAACATGTCAGCCCTCCAGGACCTCGAGCACCTTCCCCCCCAGGTCTTTCTTTGAAAACGGTTTCTGGATGAAATGCACACCTTCGTCCAGAACGCCATGATGGGCAATGACGTCGGCAGTGTAACCGGACATAAACAGACTCTTGAGGCCGGGGTACCGGGAGAGGAGTTTTCCGGCTAACTCCCGGCCATTCATCTCGGGCATCACCACATCGGTCATCAGCAGGTCGATTTGTCCCTGATATTCATGAGCCAGACGAAGAGCCGCGCCGGGTGTGGATGCGGGCACCACATTATAGCCCAACCTTTTCAGCATTCTCGTGGTCATTTCCAGGATAGCCGTCTCATCTTCCACAAGGAGAATGGTTTCATTTCCGTGCTCGGCATGCAGATCCGGGACCTTTTCCCCTGCCTTGTCCGGCTTAGCGGCATATATTGGGAAATAAATCTTAAAGGTCGTTCCCTGGTTCAACTCACTGTAGACGTTGATGAAACCGTTGTTCTGCTTGACCATGCCATAAATCGATGCCAACCCCAGTCCGGTACCTTTGCCCTGCTCCTTGGTGGTAAAAAAAGGTTCAAAGATCCGGCTCAGCGTTGGTTTGTCCATTCCACAGCCATCGTCGCTCACCTCGAGGAGGATATATTCTCCAGGCAGAGCTCCCAGGTGCTCGGCACAATAGGCTTCATCTAGAGTTTTTGCAGATGTTTCTATGGTGATTTTGCCTTGGCCGGTAATGGCATCGCGGGCGTTGACACAGAGATTGGCAAGGAGTTGGTCGATTTGCGCCGGATCGACCTTGACCGGTTCAAGGTTTGCCCCAGGACGCCACAAGAGGTTAATATCCTCACCGATCAGCTGGCGGAGCATCTTGAGCATCCCCTCCAGAGTTTCATTCAGATCGATGACCTTGGGGACAACAGTCTGCTTGCGGGCAAAGGCAAGCAGTTGCCGGGTCAGGGCTGCTGAACGTTCAGCGGCATAATGGACCGAATGCAGGTCGGCATAAAGTTGAGACGCAGGATCTGTTTCCTCAAGGGCCATCTCTGTATGGCCGAGAATTACTCCCAGCATGTTGTTGAAGTCATGAGCCACACCACCGGCCAAGCGGCCGACCGATTCCATTTTCTGTGCCTGATTCAGCTGGGCCTGGAGTTTTTCCTTCTCCTTATCCGCCTGTTTGCGCTCAGTGATGTCCTGAATGGCGGTTCGGATACCCTTTATATGACCATCTTCATCTAACTGAAGGCTGTCTTCAAACAAAACGGGAAAGGTGGTTCCATCTTTACGCCGATAGATGCGCTCCAAACCAACAGCTGGAGCCCTGACTCCCTCCAGTTTAGCCATGATTTGCTCACGGGCAACGTCATCAACAATGAATTTCCAGCAAGGTTGACCGATAATCTCTTCTGCTGTATACCCCAGCATCTTTAGATACCTCTGATTAACCCGAACGATATTTCCCTGAAGATCGTACTCGAAATACCCTACCGGAGCCTCATCATAAAGATTTCGAAATTGTTCCTCGGATTTTCGAAG
>JAZBNU010000231.1:0-2348 GCA_036350815.1 Desulfopila sp. | reverse complement strand
GCTGATGGAATATGGCGAGGATGTAGGTTGGGGTGGAGTGAAACGTAAGCCCAACAATGGTCTGCCTGAAATTCATGCTGATTTACAATTTCATTAACCAACCATCAGTGCAGCCTGGCTGAGTTTTGTAGTGAGAAAAAAAATATAGAAAATCACAAATCTCTCCTTTTTGTCAGAAAAATGTAAGATTCTCCTCGTAGTATCCATTTGTAATTGCAGAGCATGAACTATTCAAAAGACAAATGGAGGGAGCCATGGGTACTAGAGGTTTTTCGCTGGTTGAGTTGAATGTCTGCTGTGTTGTACTTGCCATTTTATGTGTTTCAGCATATCCGGTAATAGGCAGGGTGAAGCAGTCGATGGTCTTTCATCAGGAAGTACATGAACTATACGGCAGTCTGCAACAGGCTAAGATCACGGCGATAAAAAGTAATTCCCCCGTAATATTTAACCTTTTGCCAGATGGATACACCATCTTTATCGATGACGGCTACGGGGGCGGCGTTAGGGGCGATTGGGAAAAACAGGCAGGAGAGAAAATTCTTCTGCGTCATAAATATTCATCGGAAGTGAAAATGACAGCAACGACATTTTCGAATAACCGCGGCGGTTTCAACCCCCGTCCAGGTACTAAAGCTGGCCGTATAATCCTGGAAAATTCCACGGGAAAGCGTCAGGAGATAGTGTTGAGCAGTATCGGCAGGATCAGGACAGAAAAGCTGTAAAATGCTTCAGCAGAAAACAATATATAGACCTCCCAGCATTTTAAAAATGAGTCTCTTCCTCTAAAGAAGACGGATAACATCTGCGCAATACCTGTGGAGATCTTTCAGCCGGGTGGTTATGATAACATACAGATAATTCCTTTTGGTATTTCCTCCTGCAGGTCAGGAACACTAATGATACGCTCCTCCTTCTTGAATTTTTTTGACGTCCTCTGGCTAAACAAGAGAAAACCTGGTCTTTGCGTGATAAATGTAAGTTGCATTTTAAAAGTAAATATGTAAAGTGTAATTTACATATTTAGCGGTCTGGTTCGTATTTTGCGGATTCCAGCTGTATCCATCTGATGGAAAGATGAAATGCGAAATCTTCAATTGCAGGAGCCATTGTGGAACATATTTTTAGAGAACAGCTGCGTTTGATCGACTCGGTTAGCCGGACGAAACGGTATCTCCACTATTTTATTGATTGGAATGAACGCTGTATAGGCATCCTTGGCGCACGGGGTACCGGAAAAACAACCTTGATGCTTCAACATGTTCGCGTCCAGTACGGCAGCAGCGACCGAGCGCTCTATGTCTCTGTCGACAGTCCCTTCTTTCAGGCTCAAGATCTTTTTGAATTTGCCCGCAATTTCTATCAGTTGGGGGGAGAACTGCTTCTGATCGACGAAATTCACAAGTACCCTGACTGGTCGGTGCATGTGAAAGCGATATATGACAGCTTACCAGACCTCAAGGTTGTTTTTTCCGGTTCCAGTCTTCTGCAAATTTCCAAACAGAAGGCTGATCTTTCTCGCCGCGCGATCATATTCAACCTGCATGGCCTGTCGCTAAGGGAATACATCAATTTCAGTCACGATAAAGCATATCCTGTCTGTTCGTTGGAAGAGATTCTTATGAATCACCAGAGGATTGCTGCTACGATCTGCAAAGAGGTCAAACCCCTGCGCGAATTTAAACACTATCTTCAGGGAGGTTATTATCCTTTCTTTCTTGAGGGAAAAAAATTCTATAAATTCAAAGTTCGTGAAATAATAAATCACATTCTTGAGGTCGATCTCCCCTCTGTCAACCGGATCGAACCTCGCCAGGTTTCCAAGCTTAAGAAGCTTCTTTATCTGTTATCAACCAGTGTGCCCTTTGTTCCAAACATCGTAAAATTGGCCGAGGCTACCGAAATATCACGACCTAAACTGTACGAGTACCTGGAAAAACTCCAGGATGGCCGTTTGCTGAATCTCATCAGGTCTCAGGGTCGAGGTTATGCTGTCCTGACCAAACCTGAGAAAATCCTGCTTGAGAACGCTAATTTAATGTATGCTATTGTTGATGAAGTGAGTATCGGAACTCTTCGAGAACTTTTTTTTGTGAATCAGATCCGTAACGCGGGGACGGTTCATCCCCAGATGTTCGCAGGCGCACTGGAAATATCAGAACGGGGAGACTTTATCGTTAATGGAACGTATGTCTTTGAGATTGTGGGTAAAGGCAAAGATTTTAAGCAGATAAACGACGTTGCCAACAGTTATGTGGTGGCCGATGACATAGAAGTTGGATTTAATAACAAACTGCCCTTGTGGATGTTAGGATTTATGTATTAGCCTGGAGAAATTCGGATTAGTG
>JAZBNU010000230.1:0-2178 GCA_036350815.1 Desulfopila sp. | reverse complement strand
TCGCCAGACTGCTGCACTTTTCGAATCTTTTCCTCCATCTGGTGCCGTTTACTTTTCAACTCGGCTATCTGCTCATAAAACTCAGCTCGTGATTCCATCTCAAGCAGAGCGGCTTGGACAGACAGTCTGTCAATTTCGCTGTCCCACTCATCTATCTTGGCATGCAGTTTTTTGATGAACTCTTCCTTTGCTGTCATTGTATTCTCCTTGCTGCTGTATCGTATTCTACTTCTTTCTGCCGCGCAATATTGTGAAAACCAGCCATAAACCAAGAACAACGGAGAGGAGATAGCCAACAACTCCCAGGGCGGGGAAACCGAAAAGGAATGGACCCACTCCTGTGGTGATGATCATGGAAGAGCCAATAATGATAGCTCCTGTGATGATACCTGCCGTCAATCGGTTTGAGGCATTCTCCATCGTTTCCACCAGTTGTTCTATCTTTTCCAGGCGAAAGGAAAAACCAAGTTTGCCATCTTCCAGCTTACCGATCACCTCAGCTATCTGGTGTGGCAATTGCCGCTGGGAAAACCACAGACTGGCCATGGAATTACGCAGATTGCGCCACAGCACATCAGGCCTGTAGCGGCGGTAGGCCAGTTTATGTATATACTCACGTATCTGCGAAACGATATCAAGATCCGGGTAGATCAACCGCGCCGAACCTTCCGCCGTCACCAGCGCTTTAATCATGATTACCAGATCCGTCGGCATTCGCAGCCTATGCTTTCGCATGAGTGCCATCATGCTCAAGAGGAACTGGCCGACGTTCATATCCTTAATTGGCCGGGCATGATAATTTTCCAGTATCTCCAGAAGCTCGCGTTCCAAGGTCCCGGTATCGATACGGCCACTCCTGGCATCACACAAGCGGAGAAAGCCGCGCACCAGAGAATCACTGTCTTTCTCCACAATGGCCTTGAGCAGATCGATGAGCATAAAACGATCTCTCTCCGTCAACCTGCCCACCATTCCCCAATCGATAAGACACAGTCGCATATCATTGTTGAGGAAAAGATTGCCGGGATGCGGATCGGCATGAAAAAAGCCATCTTCAAGGATCTGCTTCACACCGGCCTGCAGACCCATTGAGGCGACCCATTCCCTGTCATAACTCGATGCCGTTGCCATCTCCTTAAACTTGGCGCCATGGATCAATTCCATGACCAGCAGACGTTCATTGGAATATTTGTCGTAAACTCTGGGAATATAAAAATCGGATTCCGTCATATTGGCACGGGCGATCTCCATATTGCTCATTTCCTGTTTGAAATCAAGCTCCTTCATCATTGAACGCCTGACAACTCTGACAAGTTCCGGAAAGTCGTAGGTCTGCAAATCATCAAACTGTTGATGGAGAAAACCCGCCATGCCTTCCAGAATGTCGAGATCCAGCTTGATATTTTTTGCAATATCGGGGCGCTGAACCTTAACAGCGACAAAATCATTTTCCAGAAGAAGCACGCCTTTGTGAACCTGAGAGAGAGATGCGGCGGCAATGGGATCTACATCGAAGATGGAAAAAACCTCTTTAATAGGTTTCCCCAGATTTTCTTCAACCGCCGCTGAAATTTCCTTATAGTCAAGCACCGGGACATCATCCTGGAGCTTCTCAAGTTCCTTCAGCATTTCCTCGGACAACAAATCCGGCCGCAGGCTCATGATCTGACCAAATTTAACAAAGGTCGGCCCTAGCTCCTCTATAGCTGCGCGCAGTCGTTCGTACCCGCTCATCTCGTTTTCCGGGGGATGGATCTTCCTCAGCAGATCCGCCCCTGGAACGTCAAGACGCTGGACGATATCGTCAAAACCATATTTAGCCAGAATGGCGACAATATCCTTAAAGCGGTTCAATTTCTTTAAATCATTGATTTGCATACTGATAGCCTATTCTTCCGGCACGTCTGACGCCGGCCGTCATCTTCAGGTAAAGTACATAAGGTTCATTTACCAGGGGTGAAAATACCGCCTGAATGACATCTACGGGACATGCTTCAATTACAGTGAAAGATCGCCTGAAATATACTGCATGCTCGATTGTATAACTTCAGTAATACTGTTAATCATTGAAGGGTGATGTGTCGAGTTTGTCAGGTATGCCGGTCTCGGATATGACCAAATGGGTATTATGAAACAATCACATGGCCTTCCCCCGGCCCTGCTGCTCGTACCAGGACT
>JAZBNU010000229.1:0-2199 GCA_036350815.1 Desulfopila sp. | reverse complement strand
CCCTGCTCAAAGTGCCTGAGATGATCGGCGGCGCCATCGACAATAGAACGCTTGGCGGTCTTCTCACAGACAGATTTCTGCTCGCCGGTTTGTCCATTCCCGTCTTTCTCCATCTCCTCAACGGTGCGGCATTCTATTTTCCATCTGTTCCCCAGATAACCACCGTAGTCCTGGCCGGACCCTATTTTTCCGAGCATGGTCTTTTCTCAGGATTCAGCAAGCTAAAACTGTATTTCTATCCTGCCTTTATCGGTTTTGCTTTTCTCACCTCCAGGCAGATCTCTTTTTCTTTCTGGTTTTTCTTTCTTGCCGGCTCTCTCCTTTATGGGTTGCTGAATGTCTTTGGCTTTATTATTCCTGCTTCGGAACTCGGCGTCACCTTTGGACCAACGCTTTCCCGCCCGGAAGAAATGCAGATGATTGGAGCCTACGGTGTGTTTTTTCTCTTTCTTGTCTGGCTGGCCAGACACCATCTCAGCGAGGTGGTGCAATCCTCCTTCTTCTTGAAGAAAGTACCGGCGGGCAGGACGGAATGGATTGATGTGCGCCTCTCTTTCTGGGGGATGGTGATCGGAATGGCAGCCATAGTGCTGTGGTATATGAAAATGGGCATGACGGTACCGACGGCCATGCTCGTGGTTGCTTCCTTCTTCATGATCATGATCGTGGCAACCAGGATCATCTGCCAGGGCGGCATTGCCTACTTCACGTTGACAGCGGCGCCTCTTGACGGCCTGCTGGCCCTGTTCGGCACCAAACTTTTTGCCGGGGTTAACGGCCTGCTGGCCGGCATGACACAAAAAACCCTTTTTGTAGATCTACGTGAGTCTCTGATGCCTTCACTGGTACACGGCAGAAAGGTACACCACGGGATCGCTCCCGCCCTTCTCCTTTTCGGCGGGCTTGTGGCCACGGTTGTTGTATCGCTTGCATCCTCATTCATTGCCATGATGACAATGTGTTACCAGTACGGCATGCGAGAACTCAATCAGGACTGGGCCACCAGAACCACAGTTACGGTCTATGAAAACATTTTTCGTCTGGTGACCAGTCCCCCGGACAGCGGAGGGTGGGTTTTCACCTTTGCTGCCTCCGGCGGTCTGCTTATGCTGTTTCTGGTGGTGGCTTACCATCGTTTTTACTGGTGGCCCATTCACCCCATTGGATACTTGACAGCCTACAGTTCCGCCATGCGGATCCTGTGGCTCAGTTTTTTCATCGGCTGGGCCTGCAACGCACTTTGTATGCGTTATGGCGGCATACGTTTTTTCCGGAAATTTCAGTTTTTTTTCGTTGGCCTGATCATTGGCGATTTTCTTATGGGAGGCAGCTGGGCCATTGTCGGCCTTTTCGCTGATATAGGTTATCAGGTTCTTCCTGATTAGGTCTGATGCGATGCATCCCGGCGATATTCTGCAACTACCGCCAAGGGTTCATACAAATACTCTTTTCCAGGCATAAGCCCAAACATAACTGCCATGTATGATGACAAAGAACTAAAAGAATACAGGGACCTTCTGCCGACACCAGACCATTTTGAAGAGGGTTTTGACTGGAAGACCATCATTGGCGCCATCTTCATAGGTTTTCTTATGATGCCCGGCTCCATGTATCTCCAGCTGGTAATTGGCCAGGGGATAGGTCCGGCCGCGCGGTGGGTTACAATCATTCTTTTCGCAGAGGTTGCCAAGCGGGCTCATTCCGAATTAAAACAGCAGGAGATTTTTCTGCTCTATTACATGGCAGGGGCGGCACTGGCGTCTCCTTTTTCCGGCCTTCTCTGGAATCAATACCTGGTTCAGTCCGATGCAGCAAGGATGCTCGGTCTCACTGAGTTTATTCCATTATGGGTTGCCCCAGCGTCGGATTCACTCTCTCTGGTGGAGAGAACGTTTCTGCACCGCGACTGGCTCATACCCATATTGCTCCTGGTCGGCTCACAGATCATTCAAAGAGTTGATCATTTCGGCCTCGGTTACGCCTTATATCGCATAACCTCCGATGTTGAGAAACTCCCCTTCCCCATGGCTCCGGTCGCTGCACTGGGAACAATGGCCCTGGCGGAATCCACCGAGGAGAAGAAAGAAGGCTGGAAATGGCGGGTTTTTTCCATCGGCGGCGTCATCGGCCTGGCCTTCGGTACAATTTATGTTCTTGTCCCCATTATCTCCAGTCTGGTCTTTACCGAACCCATCCGTT